>CAJXHW010000213.1 GCA_913054565.1 uncultured Kordia sp.
TAGTGCACCTTTTTCAGTTGCGAAAATTTCAAAAAACAGAATTTACAAACGTTAAATTTTTAAAAGAGCTTGTTATAAAAACACGTAAGAGCTCCCAGTTAAAAAAATGGCTATTACTTGCTTGTAGAATGTTGATTTTTACAGCAATTATTCTTAGTTTTTCTGAACCATCTTTAACACAGGAAGAAACCCCTATTGAAAAACCCGAAACTGTATTTTATATCGATAATTCTTTTAGTAATCAAGAAAAAGGACCTAAAGGAGAACTCTTAAAAGTTACCATCCAAGAACTTTTAGAGTATTATCCAAATGACGAGAAAATTAGTCTTATTACAAACACTAAGTCTTTTAAAAACAAAACACTGCATGAAATTAAATCTGATTTAATTAACATGGAGTACACTCCTTTTCAACTTGATTATAAATCTGTTGCGTTAAAAGCGGAACAGTTGTTTAAACATCAAACAAACAGACAATTTATATGCATATCTGATTTTCAAAAAACTAGTCAATTAGATTCAAGCTATTTTAATTCTGACTATACTACAACATTAGTACAGGTTTCACCAGTTTCCAAGAGCAATATTAGTATTGATTCTGCTTATTTTTCAACTGAAAATACAGTACCTCTTCATTTAAATATTGTAGTTAGAAAGCAACATAGTAACATGAAAAATGTGCCTATATCTATTTACAATAATGATAGCTTAATCAGTAAAACTGCAGTTAGCTTAAAAGATCAGGTAAACACTATGTCGGTTTCAATTCCAAATACCACAAATTTAAATTTGAAGATTAAATTAACTGATCAGAAGTGTATTTATGATAATACCTTTTATGTATCAAAATCAAAACCAATAAAACAACAAGTTTTAGCTATAGGCTCATTAAAAAAGAATACTTTTTTATCAAAAATATTCACTGATGATGAATTTACTTTTACACAATACACACCAACAAACATTGACTTTAGCACATTAGAAAACCAGCATTTAATTGTTTTAAACGAATTAGAATCAGTTTCTATTGCCTTAATTAAAAATCTAAAAACTTTTTCTAATGCTGGAGGGGTAATTCTATGTATTCCTCCAAACAAAATCAACATTAATGCTTACAATACCTTAAATAATATATTTGGTACTGAATATAAAAATAGCATTAGGTTAACAAAAATACATTTTTCACACCCCATTTATTCAAATGTTTTTGAAAAGGAAGTTTCAAATTTCCAATACCCAACTTTTAAAACTCATTACCAATTAAAAAACTACCACAATACACTACTAACGTTAGAAAACGGACATCCATTATTAGTCAACAATGGTAATTTTTACACATTTTCTGCTGCCTTAAACACTGACAACACAAATTTTAAACTAGCACCGCTTATTGTGCCTACACTGTATAACATTGCTAAAAGCAGTTTAAACCCCGTAACACCATATTATATCATAGGAAAGGAAAACATTATAGATATTCCTTTAAAACTAGAAAAAGACAATGTCTTAAGTCTCAAAAAGAATAACCTTAATTTCACACCTTTACAACGCATTCAGTCAGAAAAAGTAACACTTAACACATTTAAAACACCTAGTGAATCTGGGCTATACACTGTTACAAAAGGAATTGACAAAACAGGTTTTACATTAGCTTTTAATTATGATGATTCTGAAAGTAATATGATGTATCATGATATTAAAACAATAGAGAATAAGCATCTCAAAACAGATACGTCAATAGTAAATACAATAAACACTTTAAATTCTATTACTCAAGTAGCAACTCTTTGGAAATGGTTTGTTATTTTTGCCATATTATTTTTGCTCGTAGAATTACTCATTTTAAAATATTTTAAATGAATATCCTGATTAAATCAGCAACTATCCTGGATAAATCCAGTCCATACAACAACCAAACTAAAGATATTCTTATTGAAAATGGGGTCATTATTAAAATTGATGATGTCATTAAAAATACGACCAACCTAAAAGAGGTACGCCATGATAACTTACATGTATCTCAAGGTTGGTTTGACAGTTCTGTATCGTTTGGTGAACCAGGTTTTGAAGAACGTGAAACCATAGTTAACGGACTACAAACTGCTGGATTGAGTGGTTTTACAGATATTTTAGTGAACCCCAATACTAATCCAGTTATTGATAATAGTGCTACAGTATCCTTTATAAAAAATAGAGGGTTTAATCATGCAGTTAATATTCACCCAATTGGTGCATTAACTAAAAACTCTGATGGAGAATATTTAGCTGAATTATACGACATGCAACAATCTGGAGCGGTTGCATTTGGCGATTTTCAATCAGCAATTGAAAACCCGAACATGTTAAAAATTGCGCTACAGTATGCACAAAATTTTAACGGCTTAGTCCTATCCTACCCTCAAGAAAATAAAATTGCAGGAAAAGGGATTGTTAATGAAGAGGAAAATTCAACCAAATTAGGTTTAAAAGGAATTCCTAATTTAGCCGAAGAGTTACAAATAGCAAGAGATTTATTTTTATTAGAATACACTGGAGGGAAATTACATATCCCTACATTATCAACTGCAAAGGCTGTACAGCTTATTAAAGATGCAAAAGCTAAAGGTTTAGATGTAACCTGCTCTGTATCTGTTTTAAATTTAATTTTAACAGATAATGCTATTACAGATTTCAACACTAACTTTAAAGTATTACCTCCTTTACGAACTACCGAAGACAGAAAAGCTCTGCTTACAGGAGTACAAGATGGCACAATTGACAATGTAACAAGTAACCATATGCCAATTGATATTGAGTTTAAAAACATTGAGTTTGATTATGCACAATATGGTAGTATCGGCTTAGAATCAATTTTCGGGGCTTTAAACAGTATTTTCACAACAGAGCAAGTTATAAACTTACTTACACAAAATAAAGATCGATTTGGACTACCTGAAACAACTATAAATGAAGGTAAGCAAGCAAGTATTACCTTATTTGACCCTGAAAGTACTTATCAATTTACGGAACAAAATATTACATCAACGTCTAAAAACTCAGCACTATTAGGAAGCACTTTAAAAGGAAAAGCTATAGGTATCATAAACAATAATCAATTGCTATTAAAATAAACATATGTCAAAAAAAAACACTCCTGGTAAAACTACCGCAACTATAGCTTACTTAACTATTTTTGGGACTATTATTGCATTCTTTATGAATTTTGAAGACAGAAATCAATATGCCTATTTTCACATTCGCCAAGCAATGGGGTTATTTGCTACCTTCTTTTTCATCTCTTTGTTTATTGGGTATTTTGATAGTTTAATGATTTCCAGTGCTTTTTACGTTTTCTTTATAGTACTTTGGTTTTATGGCTTTATGTCTGCCTTAAATAATAATACAAAGCCTGTACCTTTACTTGGTAATTTTTACCAAAAACTCTTTAAAATGGTGGGAGAACAATAAGTATTATGAAAAAATTCCAGAAACACACTATACTTTATCTTGCAATATCATTATACATCCTAAGTATACTATTTAAAATCATGCATTGGCCATACGCTAGCACTCTGCAAATATTGAGTTTAAGTGCAGCAGTTATATGGATTTATACTTTTTTCAAAAATAGAAACAATGACTAAAAATTTATCATTACATCATATTACAAGAGCGGCTACAACCAAAAAAGAAAAAGCGCCACTACTTATTTTATTACATGGCTACGGAAGTAATGAAGAAGATTTGTTTTCATTTGCAAGTGAGTTACCAAAAGACTTTTTTATAGTGTCTGTACGAGCGCCTTATGATTTACAACCTTATGGTCATAGTTGGTATGATATCCATTTCACTTCAAACAATGAAAAATTTTCAGATGATGAACAAGCAAAACAATCAAGAGATGTAATTGCAAGGTTTATTGATGAATTGATAGCAACTTATCCTGTTGATGCTGATAACGTAACGTTAATAGGTTTTAGCCAAGGAACCATTTTAAGCTACGCAGTTGCCTTATCTTATCCTGAAAAAGTAAAGAATGTAATAGCTTTGAGTGGTTATATAAATGAAAAAATAATCTCAGAAGATGTAGCTGAAAAAGACCTCTCTAAATTAGATTTTTATATTTCACATGGTAGTGCAGATCAAGTAATACCTCACACATGGGCAAATAAAGCGCCTAAGTTTTTAAACGCACTAAATATTAAAAACTCATATAGAGAATTTCCCGTAGGACATGGTGTAGCTCCTCAAAATTTCTTCGAGTTTAAAAACTGGTTGCTAGAGCGGTTGTAATACTTATTTTTACAAAGTTTTACATATAA
>CAJXHW010000214.1 GCA_913054565.1 uncultured Kordia sp.
TGAATGGTGCCACCTAATATTAATGTAATAAGCTGCATTACGATAAAAATAATTAGCCCAAACAAAATAGCCGTTTTAATATGTTTAATAATTTTATACATAGTTGGTGTATTTCTCTTACAAAGGTCTTTGATTTGTATCTTTATAAAAAAGTTTAAATACTGAACTGTACATAATCAGTTCTGAATTGTAAATTTATAGTTTATAATTTACTTATGACTGTAACATAATTAGTCTTTTAAAGACTTACTTAATGCAACTAAAACAAATTGGTGAAAAAAGAACTCGAACATAGTTTTGTAACTCAATTAGAAAAACATCAAAACATTATTCATAAAGTATGTAGATTATATACCAATAATCAAGATGCTCATAACGATTTGTTTCAAGAAGTTACTATACAATTATGGAGAGCTTACCCGAAATTTAGAGGTGATGCCAAATTTAGTACTTGGATGTATCGTGTAGCACTTAACACAGCTATAACATTATACCGAAAGTCAAAACGAAGCATAAAAACTAATGATATTGCAGATTTTCATTTTAAAATTCAAGCAGATGAATATGATGATACTGAAGAAGAACAGTTAAAGTTAATGTACAGTGCTATTAAGCAATTATCTGACATTGAAAAAGCACTTATTTTCTTGTATTTAGAAGATAAAAGCTACAGAGAAATAGCGGAAACTATGGGAATAAGCGAAGTGAATGCACGAGTGAAAATGAATCGCGCTAAAGGAAAACTAAAAAAAATATTAAGTCCTTAATTATGAAAGAATTAGACTTACTTAAAAAAGATTGGAACAAGGACACACACCAAAAAGTGTCTTCTGAAGCAATCTATAAGATGATTTTAAAAAAATCATCAGCAGCAGTAAAATGGATTTTTATCATCAGTATTATAGAATTTTCTTTAGGGTTAATTTCTGGTGTTATTTACCACCCTGAATTAAATTCGGAGTATAAAATGCCTTGGATTTATGGCTGGCCAACTACCGTTTTTGTAACAACTATTGCTTTGTATTTTATTATTGTTTTTTACAAAAACCACAAAACTATTAATACCACAAATAGCGTTAAAGAACTCCTTAAAAGTATTATCAAAACACGTCGTACCGTTAAGCAATATGTTGTTATAAACTTGGGTTATATGGCTATTTTAACTCCTTCCGTTTTAGCTAATACGCTAAGTACCCCTTCAAAAATCACAGGAGAAGTTATTTTTCACTTAAACACAGCAAAAGATTACGTTATTATTAGCCTAGTTATTTTTATTGCAACTATAGTAATAATAGGCTTCTGCTTGCTTATATACTTTTTATTATATGGCTTACTTATGAGAAAATTAAACAAAAATTATACTGAACTAAAACAACTTGAATTATAACAAAAAAGAGTGCTAAAAAACAGCACTCTTTTTTGTTATAAAGTATATTCTTTTTTTAGTATTCCCACTCCCTCATTTTATTCAACTCTTCCATTTCATTTAAATCTTCTAATGGAATAACTTTTAAAAATGATTCATGCTGCTCAATAGCGTATTCAATTTGAGTAACAATATCATCAATAGAATCGTTTTCATAATCAATTTCTAAAGGCTCTTTTATTATAAAAGATTATAAAATTCCTTTTTTCTTTAATCGTAGCCCTTTTTTATCAAAAGAGCGTCTAAACCCATCAATTACTATTGGTACTACTATTGGTTTATTCTGTTTAATAATATGGGCAGTACCTCGTCGTATGGGTTTAAAAGGAGTTGTTGTACCTTGAGGAAATGTAATTAACCATCCATCGTCTAATGCTTTTGATATATTACTTACATCACTCATTTTAACTTGACGGTTGACATCTTGACCTTTACTCCTCCATGTTCTATCAATACTTACAGCACCAACATAAGCTAAAATTTTTGGCAACAATCCAGATTTCATAGTCTCCTTTGCAGCCACATAATAAATATTCATTTTAGGCTGCCATAAGTAGCCTACATTTTTAATTGAATCTACTCGTCCGCTTAAACTGGCATTAAACACATGAAACATAGCGGTTACATCTGCAAAGTAAGTTTGATGATTAGAAATAAATAAAACGTTTCTATCTGGAAGGTTTTTTATAATTTCTGACCCTTCAATTTGCAATTCATTAAAGCCTCTAAAACGTCTGTGTGATAATACTCCTACAAAACGGATTAGAAATTTTTTAATAAATAATATATGTCCGAAAGGATTTTCCTTAAATAATCCCATTAATTTTTTATACTTTTTATATCTACAAATGTAAAGAAATTAATAGTTAACTGACAAGAATAAGTCTTTAATCTCACTTAACATCATAGCTGTAGCGCCCCAAATTACTTCTTCTTGAAACTCAAAAACCGGCACTTCTAAATTTGTAGCATATGATGTTGTAATTATTTTGGTGCCAATAAACTCATCTGAAAGCACATGTTTTAATGGTATTTCAATAATACGTTCCACTTCTTTCTCCTCTAGTATATATTTAGGTCTTTTTGAAACCACACCTAAAAACGGAACTACTAAAAAGTTACTTGGTGGAATGTAGACTTCAGTCATTTTTTTCAAAATGGTAACATCTTTAGCTACAACACCAATTTCTTCATGGGTTTCTCTCAAAGCTGTAATTTTTAAATCTCCGTCTTCTTTTTCAAGCTTTCCGCCTGGAAACCCAATTTGATTTGAATGTACCCCTTCGTATGCTTTACGCAACATAAATACCATTTGCATTTCATTATTATTATCAGGAAATAACAATGATAATACCGCAGCATGTTTAGGGTTCCTTTTAGAAAGATTAATTTTTCTTCCTAGCTTTTTTGTAATTTCAGGAGCCAATTTAAATTGGGCTTCAATACCTGGCAATGCTATTTTTTCTATTTTTGGAACTAATTCCTCAAAGCTTGTTAAAGTCATGATTAAAATGCAACTTCTAATTATTTTATCTGCTATAGTGCAAATGAGCTGCCAAGATAAGCAAACTCAACAAAATGTTGCTACAGAAAAAAAAACGATCCAAATTAAAAAAGAAATCCCTAAAGGTATGCCTGAGGAAAAACCTCTTATTACACAAGCTACGGTTGTTGACTTTTTAACCAGATATGGGAAACTACACAACGAAACCAATGCGGTTATAAAAACCCGATTTGGCGATATTCATATTGAGCTATATACAGACACCCCTATACATAGAGCCAATTTTATTCTTCTAATCAATGAAGGCTATTTTAATACAACTTGCTTTCATAGGGTTGTAGAGAACTTTATTATTCAAGCAGGGCAATCAGACAAAAAAAGCACAAGAGTATTACGCAACAAAATTGGCAATTATAAAATACCACCTGAATTTAGTGGCCACAAACACCATAAAGGCACACTATCTTCAGCACGACGATGGAATCAAAACCCTAAAAAACTCTCTGATGCATATGAGTTTTTTATTGTTCATAAAGAAAAAGGTCTACACCATTTAAACAATGAGCACACAGCTTTTGGCGAGGTTACAAAAGGTCTTGACGTTATTGATGAAATAGCTAAAATAGCCGTAGACAAAGGCGAATGGCCACTGGAAAATGTAAATATAAGCATCAATTTACACTAACATATCACTAAAATTAGTGATATAAAAATACCATATTAATGGTATTACACAACATGTTAATATGTTGTACCTTTGATATAATCATAGGAAACACCTATGATTAAGTAAGTTTTTTTGGGGTAAAAATCTCTGTGTAAAAGCAGAGATTTTTTTATTTACAACTCAACCATATTATTCTACAACTCAGTAATTTTTGTTTTCATCTTTTTTAGCTCTTATGGATATTTGCATTCAAATGAATCAAAAAACGATAGCTAATGAAAACTCTTATTTTAACACTTATTTTAACTTTCTGTAATTTTATTAGTCATGCACAAGAACAAAAAGGCGTTGATATTACAGTTACAGTTAACAATATAAAAAACGATGATGGTTATGTATTATTAGGTCTACATAATCAGAAAACGTTTATGAATAAAAGCTTAAATGCACTTGAGAGAAAAAAAGCGCTTATCACAGACGGACAAATTTCAATAGTTTTTATGAATATTATATCTGGAGATTACGCTATAATGGCTATTCATGATGAAAATGCAAACAATCAAATGGATTTTGAATTATCTGGCATACCAAAAGAAGCTTACGGTATGTCTAATAACAACATGAGTTTTGGCCCACCATTATTTAGTGACGCTAAATTTACAGTTACAGATAAAGATTTAAATTTTGATATTAG
>CAJXHW010000215.1 GCA_913054565.1 uncultured Kordia sp.
AAAGGCGCCTAATATTAGGCGCCTTTTTTATGATGTTATATTACTGAACTTCCTCAACCTGAGCTTCTGGCTTTTTAAACATATCTAAATATGCTTTTCCAATATTATTAATGCTATCACTTGCAACAAATGATTGGTATCCCGTTTCTTCTACTGCAACATCTGCAGTTCTTCCATGTAAATAAACTGCAACAATTGCAGCATCTAAATTAGTGTATCCTTGAGCTATTAAACTAGCAACCATACCTGTTAATACATCACCAGAACCAGCTGTAGCTAATGCAGGATTACCAGAGGTATTAATAAAAACCTTTGTTTTATATACCGTAAAAGTTACAGCATCCTTAATAACAACAATACAATTATGCTCTTCAGAAAATAAGCATACTTTCTGTAACATCTCAAAATCATTATTCCATGAACCTATTAATCGCTCAAGTTCTCTCTTGTGCGGTGTAAGAACACTCTCTTCTGGTATTGATTTTAACAATTCCGTATTTTGAGAGAGAATATTTAAACCATCAGCATCTATGACTAATGGCACTTTATTTTCTTTTAAAAATGCTGTAACTCCATCAACTGTTTCTGAAGCAGTACCCATTCCCATACCAAAACCAATGGCGTTAAAATTACCTTTTGGTGTAATATCGGCTAATAACTCGTCACCACTACCAACCTGAACCATAGCTTCAGCAAAAGAACTTTGTAAAATAGTAACACCACATTTAGGCATATAAGCAGATACTAACCCACAACCTGTTTTTAAAGCTGCTTTACTAGATAAGTGCATTGCTCCTATTTTTCCAAAACTACCACCAATCATCAATGCATGGCCGTATGAAAACTTATTGCTGAATTTTTCTCGCATACGGTACAAAGGTAAAACTTCATGTTTACTAATTAACTGAGGCGCATCCTCAACCTGTAATAAACTTTGCTCTAATCCAATGTCTAAAACTTCCCATTGTTCTGTAAATACGGCAGTTTCAGGTAAAAAGAAAACTAGTTTAGGGCTCTGAAATGTTAAGGTGTAATTCACTTTCAGAACATGATTTAAATCTACAGTTTTATCAGCATGTAATCCTGATGGAATATCGATTGCTAATTTAAACGCTTTAATAGAGTTTAAAAACGTAAATAAACTGTTTACCAAACCTCCTGTATCCTTATTTAAACCAATACCAAAAATTGCATCAATAATTATATCGTCATCCCCAATTTCTTTTGGAAAATTATCGGTTTCTGTAATCAATACTGGCCAAGATTTCAGTTCTTTAACTCTATCATAGTTAGCTAAAAAAGCAGATGTTCTTTTCTTACTAAAGTTTACAACATAATTATCAATATTATAGCCATTAATTAGTAAGTGTCTCGCTAAAACCAACCCAACGGCACCGTTGTTTCCAATACCATTAAACAAGTGAATTTTTACTTGTGAGCCTTGCATACGGCTGTGTATCCAATTAAATACTTGCAAGCCTGCACGTTCAATTAATTCTAATTCTGAAATTTGTTGTTTTTCAATAGTATCGTGATGTGCTTTATACAACTGTTCTGTGGTAAGTATTATCATTATATTGTTTAATTTATAATTATCATTTATAAGGTTTCAAAGATATTAAATTGAAAAGGTTAAGACTATAATTTTGTATATTTAAACAAAAACGGAGTTATGACACAAAATGACTGGACAACATTTACTAAAAAAATAAAAATCAATTCAACCATTGAAAACGTTTATAAGCATTGGGTTATTCCAGAGTTATTATGTATCTGGTTTTTAAAAGATGTATCTATTAAACATAAAAATGGCCATATAAAAAACACTTCAGAAAAAGTAGAGGTTGGTGATAAATACACATGGAGGTGGCACAATTATGATGGTGAAGAAAACGGAACCATTATAAACGCTAATGAAAAGGACACATTGGAGTTTACTTTTGCCAATGAAACTACCAAGGTTAAAGTAACATTAACTGAAACCACTGACCAAGTACTTGTAGAGCTAACCCAATATAACATTGCAACAGATGATAACACCAAATTTAATATATTTTATGGGTGTAGTAATGGTTGGACATTTTGGTTAGCTAACCTAAAAGCTTACCTAGAGCATGGTATTTTACTACATGAAACCGAATTAGGAAATTTAGATGACAAGTCAAGTTGCGGAGAATATGTAAACGTCTAATTTATATCTATAAATATTATTTGTGGTTCGGTAGTTTTTAAATAAATTAGCGCTATTAATTTTTTAGACAAAATAGACATGAAAAACACAGCATTATCACATATTCACGAAGCTTTAGGAGCAAAAATGGTTCCTTTTGCAGGCTATAATATGCCAGTACAATATGAAGGAGTTAATATAGAGCATGAAATTGTAAGAACTGGTGTGGGAGTTTTTGATGTTTCTCATATGGGAGAGTTTCATTTAAAAGGCCCAAATGCGTTGGCGTTAATTCAAAAAATAGGGACTAATGACACGTCTAAAATTGCAGTTGGTCAAGCTCAATATTCATGTATGCCAAACAATGATGGTGGTATTGTTGATGATTTGATCATTTATAAAATTACTGAAGAAGAATACATGTTAGTTGTAAACGCTTCAAATATTGAAAAAGATTGGAATTGGATTTCTCAACACAATGATTTAGGTGTTGTTATGGAAAATAATAGTGATGATTATTCTTTATTAGCAATTCAAGGACCTAAAGCTGCTGAAGCAATGCAATCATTAACTGATATTGATGTCATGAACATGACATATTACACTTTTCAAATAGGGAAATTTGCTGGGGTAGACAATGTAATTGTATCTGCTACAGGTTACACAGGTTCTGGAGGGTTTGAAATATATTTTAAAAATGATGTTGCAGAAACTATCTGGACTAATGTTTTTAAAGCCGGTGCAGATTTTGGCATTAAGCCAATTGGTTTAGCCGCAAGAGATACTTTGCGTTTAGAAATGGGGTATTGTTTATACGGTAATGATATTAATGATACTACATCACCTATTGAAGCTGGATTAGGTTGGATTACAAAATTTAACAAAGATTTTACAAATTCAGAAGAATTAAAAAAACAAAAAGAAAACGGTACCGACAGAAGATTAATTGCATTTGAATTGGATGAAAGAGGTGTACCACGTCATGATTATGATATTGTAGATGATTCAGGGCAAAAAATAGGTGTTGTAACCTCAGGTACAATGTCACCATCATTAGGAAAAGGAATTGGGTTAGGATATGTTCCTAGCATCTTTAAAACCGTAGGGAGTAAAATTTACATACAAATACGTAAAAAACAAATTCCTGCAACAGTAATAAAATTACCTTTTTACAAGAAATAAAATAATAGTATCGCATAAAAAAAACATAAAATGGGAAGAGCATTTGAATTTAGGAAAGCACGAAAAATGAAACGTTGGTCAGCAATGTCTAAAGCCTTTACACGTATAGGTAAAGACATCGTTATGGCAGTAAAAGAAGGTGGCCCTGATCCTGATAGTAATTCACGTTTAAGAGCCGTTATACAGAATGCCAAATCTGTAAACATGCCTAAAGATAATGTTGAACGCGCTATAAAAAAAGCGTCAGACAAAGATACTGGTGATTATAAAGAAGTCCTTTTTGAAGGTTATGCACCACATGGTATTGCTGTTATAGTAGAAACTGCAACAGACAATAATAACAGATCTGTAGCTAATATTAGAAGTTATTTTAATAAGTGTAACGGAAGTTTAGGAACTCAAGGGTCTGTAGAATTCATGTTTGATCATCAATGCAACTTTAAAATTAAAGATACAGGATATGATCTTGAAGAATTAGAGTTGGAATTTATTGATTTTGGTGTAGAAGAAATATTTGCTGAAGACCCTGATGAAGATGATGCTGAGCCTACAAAATCTGTATTATTCTATGCGCCATTTAACAGCTTTGGAAGTATTCAAAAAGAATTAGAATCACGAGGAATGGAAATATTGTCTTCCGGATTTGAACGTATCCCACAGGTAACAAAAGAGTTAACTGAAGAACAACAGGCAGATGTTGAAAAATTATTAGAAAAAATAGAAGAAGATGATGACGTTCAAAATGTGTATCATACAATGGCGTAATTTTTTATAGTAGAACTACTAAAAAAGAGCTTTAAATAACCATTTAAAGCTCTTTTTTTTGCGCAACATTTTTATCACTAAATATGATGAGGTAACTATCACTAATAATAAGGAAAAAATTATTTATTGTATATTTATGTCAACCAATATTAAT
>CAJXHW010000216.1 GCA_913054565.1 uncultured Kordia sp.
GAATTGAATGGTGTTTTTCCAAATACTTATTCTGAGTTAAAAAAATTAAAAGGTATTGGTGATTATACAGCAAGTGCTATTGCATCTATATGTTATCAAGAACCAAAAGCTGTTCTTGATGGTAATGTGTTTAGGGTTTTGTCAAGATTATATGGTATAGATACTCCTATTAATTCTACTGAAGGACAAAAATTGTTTTCTAAATTGGCTCAAGAATTATTAGATAAAAAGAAACCAGACACCAATAATCAGGCTATAATGGAGTTTGGTGCGCGACACTGTACGCCTAAAAAGCCTATGTGTGAAAGCTGTATTTTTAATACAAAGTGCCTGGCGTTAAAAGAGTCTAAGGTTCATTTGTTGCCTGTAAAACATAAAAAAACGAAAATTAAAAAACGTTTCTTTAATTATGTTGTTCCAATTTCTAATAATGAAGCAAGTGTTTTAAATAAAAGACCAACAAAAGGTATATGGGCAAGCTTGTATGAATTTCCTTTAATAGAGACTTCAGAGGAAATTCAATATGATGAACTGTTAAAAGAGGTAACTAAAAAAGAGTTGTTTGTGAACACATATGATTTAAGCTTATATAATGAATCACCAATTATACATAAATTATCACACCAGCACATATATACACAGTTCTGGATTGCAACTACAAATGAAAGATTAAATAACGCAATACCGTTATCAGAAATAGAAAATTATCCAGTTCCAGTATTAATTGCAAATTTTATTAAAGAGTTCTCACTCTAAATGAATTAAAAATTTACTATTTTTGATATAAACGTAAAGTAATTATGAGTACACTAAATAAAGTAATGTTAATAGGTAATTTAGGAGATGATGTTAAAATGCATTATTTTGAAGGAGGTAATTGTGTTGGAAGATTTCCAATTGCTACAAGTGAATCATATACAAGTAAGCAAACAGGAGAACGAATTACAAATACCGAATGGCACAATATAGTTGTACGTAATAAGGCTGCTGAAATTTGTGAGAAGTACCTGAAAAAAGGAGATAAGATATATGTAGAGGGACGTATTAAATCTAGACAATGGCAAGGTGAGGATGGAAATACAAGATACTCAACAGAAATACAAGTGCAAGATTTCACCTTTTTATCACCAAAATCTGAGGGGGTAAATCAGGCACCAGAGACTAATCAGCAAGCACAAACTCCACCACAAGCAGCATCTAATGATAATGATGATTTGCCTTTTTAATTAAGTTTAACGAACTCTAAATAGCATTGGACCCCAGTTTTTTTAGTATAATTCCTCTAGTCACATTTAACAGTAGCGCACTTATTAGTGTAGTAGCTTTAATTGTATTATTAATGTGTTCTGCATTAATATCAGGAGCAGAAGTTGCTTTTTTTTCTTTAACACAGTCGCAGTTAAGTTCTGAATCAGAAACATTCAAAAATAGAGTTTTGGTGGCTAAATTATTAAGTGCACCTAAACGATTATTAGCTACAATTTTGGTAGCTAATAATTTTATAAACATAGCAATCGTATTATTGTTTGCTTCTTTAAGCAGTGTTCTTTTTGATAATTTCCCCAACAATATTCGTTTTGTTATTGAAGTTATAGTTGTCACTTTTTTAATATTGCTCTTTGGTGAAATTTTACCTAAAGTGTATGCAAGTAGAAATAATGAAAAGTTTTCGGGTTTTATGGCCAAGCCGCTGGTTATTTTAGAAAAAATGTTTGCGGTACTTAGTATTCCTATGCAAATGGGAACTACTTTTTTAGAAGACAAACTAGCAAAAACAAAATCAAATTTGAATGTCAATCAGCTTTCTCAGGCATTAGAATTAACGTCTGAAGAAGAAACTACTGATGAAGAGCAAAAGATGTTGAAAGGAATTGTATCATTTGGAAACACTGATACAAGGCAAGTTATGCGTCCTAGAATTGATATTTTTGCGCTTGATGTTGCGGAATCATTTTCTGAAATTGTACTCCAAATAACCAAAGCGGGTTACTCAAGAATACCCGTGTATGAAGAGAGTTTAGATAAGATATTGGGGATATTATACGTTAAAGATTTATTGCCGTACTTGGGTAAAAAAACGGTTAAGTGGCAAGAGTTAATTCGTGAGCCATTTTTTGTTCCAGAAAATAAAAAATTGGACGATTTACTTAAGGAGTTTCAAGATATAAAAGTGCACTTGGCAATTGTTGTTGATGAGTATGGTGGTACATCAGGTATTGTGTCATTAGAAGATATTATTGAAGAGATTATAGGTGATATTAGCGATGAATTTGATGATGATGATTTAGTGTATTCTAAATTAGATGATAAAAACTATATTTTTGAGGGTAAAACATCCTTAAAAGATCTTTATAAAGTAACTCATATTGATTCAGAATTGTTTGATAAGAACAAAGGGGAGTCTGAGACTATTGCTGGTTTTGTGTTGGAAATATCGGGTGCTTTCCCTTAAAAAGGAGAGCAAATTACATTTGGAGGCTTTGTTTTTACAATTGAGTCTTTAGATAAAAAACGAATTAAGCAGTTAAAACTAACACTACCTTAAAGCGTTAAAGTTTCGTTATTAAAGGAATAAAACTTCATAAAAAAAAAGAAATTTCAGGCAAAGGTATTAAGTTTGCAACTTAAAATATTTTGAGTATATGGCGAGAGATGAGCAGTTAAAAGAGCGTTGGAATAAAGTTGTTTTGCAATTATCCGAACAGTTTGCAGATGGAGATACGTTAGATTTAGATAGCATTATTTATTTAGTAGGTATTCAAGAGCTTGGTCAATTAACTAGAAAGTTTAAAAAAGATGAGAAAGTTAATTTGATGCATATTGCTATTTGTAGGTTGTTAGAGCCATACGGATATTATAAGTTTGATTTTTTTGATGATGATGGATGGCCACATTACACAACTGTCGAAGAGTTACCTAATTTAAAGGCTGGTGAGCAATCTGTATTAATGAAAGAAGCTATTGTAAGCTACTTTTTAGAAAAAGAATATATAGCATAAAGAATTAGTTGTAAATTTGCATTTCGCAAAAATGAGCACGATGATAGACAAGATTAAGGAACTTATTGGAGAGGCAGAAAGTTTTAAAGCACAATCTAAAGATGAGATTGAAAGTTTTAGGATTAAATACTTAGGAAAGAAAGGATTGTTAAATGATTTCTTTGCGGAATTTAAAAATGTTGCTAACGATCAAAAAAAAGAATTTGGTCAGGCAATAAACAAACTAAAAACTACTGCTCAAGATAAAGTAAACGCTTTAAATGAAGAATTAGAAAGTAGTGTTGAAGATAAAGGGGTGTATGGAGATTTATCTAGGCCTTCAGAACCTTTAAAAATAGGTTCAAGACACCCAGTTTCATTGGTTAAAAATCAAATCATTGATATTTTTGCAAACATTGGGTTTAATGTATCTGAGGGGCCAGAAATTGAAGATGATTGGCATAACTTTACAGCATTGAACTTGCCGGAATACCACCCTGCAAGAGATATGCAGGATACCTTTTTTATACAAACGGATCCGGATATCTTGTTAAGAACGCATACAAGTTCTGTACAAGTGCGTTACATGGAAGATAATAAACCGCCCATACGTACAATTTCACCAGGTAGAGTGTTTAGAAATGAAGATATTTCTGCGCGTTCACATTGTATTTTTCATCAAGTAGAAGGATTGTATATTGATAAAAATGTGTCTTTTGCAGATTTAAAACAAACCTTATTGTATTTTACAAAGGAGATGTTTGGAAAATCTAAAATTCGTTTGCGTCCATCATATTTTCCGTTTACTGAACCAAGTGCTGAGGTTGATATTTATTGGGGGTTAAAAACAGAAACTGATTACAGAATAACCAAAGGAACAGGATGGTTGGAAATAGGTGGTTGTGGTATGGTTGATCCAAATGTTCTTACAAATTGCGGAATAGATCCTAAAGAGTATTCAGGATTTGCATTTGGTGTTGGTGTAGAACGTATTGCAATGTTATTACATCAGATAGGAGATATAAGAATGTTTTATGAAAACGATGTGCGTTTCTTGGAGCAATTTAAATCATCATTTTAAAAAGAAATTTATCAGACAAGTTGTAGTTATATCGTTATTATTGGTGGCATTGATTTTTACATCATGTAAAGATGAGGTGCTTCCTAAACCAAAAGGGTATTTAAAACTAGAGTATCCTGAGGCTACATATAAACAATACTTATCAGACTGTCCATTTACATTTGATGTTAATAATCTGATTGAAATTCAAAAACCAAGAGGGCTTCAGC
>CAJXHW010000217.1 GCA_913054565.1 uncultured Kordia sp.
TTTTATTAAAAATGGAATGATTTCAATGAAGAAAAAGAAAAATCGTAATGCCCATGTTGCATATTTCACCTCTGCATCTTCTATAGAATGCAGCGCTCTAAATTGCCCTAATAAACCATTAGCTTGAAATTTTTGAATACTCAAAATTTCAGCATTGAGTTGACTATTTTTAATTAAAACTTGCCTATCAATTTCTGCTTTCGTCTCGACAAATGCAGCCCTCTCATTTTGATAATCTTCATACTTTTGTCGGTAAATAGGCCCTTTATTTGGATTTCCTGACCCGCCAGTTCCATCCATTTCTTGTGTATATATTTTTTGTTTTTGTTCAAGTTTTGTTTCAGCATCTGACAGTCTTGAATTGAGCACTAGAAATGTTGGTGCATATTGGGAATTGACTTCATTTTTTTTGACAATAAAGTCCGCATTTATTTTTTCTTGAATTGCATCTTTAAAAGCTAATAAAACGACAGGTTCTGCAACAACAAAACCTATGATTACGGCAAAGAAAAACCTTCCAATCATTCCCATATTAATGGTCCCAGGCCTGTTAAGAGAAACCAAACTCCTATCAATAAAGAATAAAATAATTCCCCAAACTAATCCGCCTAGTATTGCTATGGGTTTATTTTGTGTGATTAAGTAAAGACCATAAGACATAGAAAATAGCCCTACAATTGCAGGAACGATAACTAAAGTTCCATGTTTTGCCATTTTATTAACTTCAGAAGATGTGCAGCTTTTTGCAGTTTCCAAATCATAACCTGCTGCTTTTATTAATGTTTTTTGAATTATAGATAAGGCTTTCATAGTTGTGGTATTTTATGGTTTATGAATTAGTTTTTACTTTTTGAACAACTCCTAATTGTATTTTTGAAGTTGTTCGTCTATAATGTTTTCAAACCTTAAAACTAGTCGGTCTAAAAAATTCATGTAGCGTTCTCCTTCTACTAGAATAGAGTTTACATATTGTTTTTTTAATTCAGGATAGTTTTCTAACCTTTCAATATCATCATGCTTTTCCATCATCAACGTTAGAAATTCTTTTTGCCGTGCTTTAACTTCTTTAGCTAAATCATACATTTTAGTCATCATGAAAGAAGCAACTTGTTGCCGATAGTGTGCTTTTATCATCATCAAACCAGAGTTCGTTTTTTCAGATAGCGCTTCCAGTCTGCCATCTAAAACGGTTCTGTAAAACTTAATTTTGTATTCTGCGGAAGCATTAAATAACTCCTTCCTGTTTTCTTGTACGGCTTTGTACATGGATCTGTTTGTTAATTGTTCCATCAAACCCCAATCTCTATTCAAATCTTTTTGATGACTTTTATCAATTTGCTTGTGATTTTCTTGAAGTGATGAAACACTTTTGTCATCGTTTTCAATAAAATTTTCTCTTTTTATTTGTTCAATGTTCATGTCTTTTTGTTTTTGGGTTGGTTTATTTTCTAAAGCTACGTTGAAGTCAATTTTTGGAAATTCATTTTTTTGGTTGTTCATCTTGTTTCGTTTTTAGTTACTTTTCAAATGTATATTTTACTCCGTTTTTTTCTAGTTTTCCCCATCTACAATCTTTCCAATTACATCTTTATTATCTTATGTGTGTATGTCTTTTTAGGGGTTTTAACAGTAATAATGTATACACCACTAACAAAGCCATCTATATTAACTGTTTGCATTGAGCCATTATTTGTAGCATTCATAATTACATTATTCATGCTTTTTACTTCAAATCCATTGATATCACAAATCCTCATATTTGTAATCACATTCGACTCAGGAATGAAAACCGTATACGCTGAGTTTGCTAAATCTGAAATCACTGTAGAAGACGTAGCTCTTCCCGAAGAACTATTGTTTATAAAACTAAATGGAGCTGCATGATAGTTTTTTACAATATCACAACCTGTATGAGCAGTATTATTATAACCATACCCACTGTTCAATAGAGTTATAATTCTAGTATTTTGAATACCTCCAGTTGTTTGTATATTGTTTGAAACGTATATATTTTTATAGAGTGATATATGAGCATGAGGTCCAGTTGTTACTTCTCCAGTAGATCCAACAGTTCCTATTAATTGTCCTTCAGTTACAGCATCTCCTAAATTCACATAAACTTCATTTAGATGTAAAACCTTAAAAGCCATTGTTTTGTCTGTAGTTGACTGAATGGTAATTTGGTTTCCAGAACCTGTTCCTGCGCCAGTATTTCCTGAACAGTTTTCTGGCAAGTTATCATCTACACTAATTATTACACCTTCAATTGGGCTTAAAAAGTCTTGACCGCAAGTATTAAAAAGTCTAGTCCAATCTTGCGCATGAAAATCTATGCATTGGTGACCAGCAACACCAGATCCTTGTGAAATTCCCCACCAAAATAAACTACCCGTAAATGGAGATGGAAGACTTGATTCTCCATTATCTCTAAAACCTTCATTCGCATATTTATTAGCAGGATGTATTTCAAAGACTCCGTTACTTGTTGCTTCGACATTTTGTCCATTAGCGTTTACGACAAGTTTTATTTTTACATTTTCTGAATCAATAGTGCTATTACAGTACCATTCGACATCCAAAATAGAAGATTCGTTAATAGATCCGCCTTGATAGCTTTGCGCATAGTTCCATGAATTACCATTGTTTAAAGAATACCAAAGTTCTATATCTGAATCTGTAGGCACATATTCTAAACCTGCTAGAATTCTTATTTTCACTCCAGCAACATACGCATCATCATAATACTGTTGTCTTCCATTGTACATTCCTGCTCCTCTAGGATAAATAATCGTCATAGAAGGTGTAGGAAGTTCTTCTTGATAATTTCTATTTAGATTTATGTCATCATTAGCAGCTATTGTAATGGTTTCTGAATTTGGTGCCGTAAATCCAGTAATGGTTTTATAAGAAATTGTATAACTTCCTGTTTCAAGTGTTACCGTTTCATTACTATTATTCCATAGTCCTGTATTAATTTTCCATTTTGCGCCATTGTTTACAGCTTGATTAGGAGATAACGCTACCGTCAATAAGCCATAAGAGTTAGTCGCTATTTCAGAATAGTTACCATAGATAATTTCGTTTTCATTTTCTGAAATAGTTACGGTATTGTTATTTGGCGCGTTGTAACCTGAAATTGTTTTGTAAGAGATTGTATAGTTTCCAGATTCTAAAGTGATCTCTTGATTATGATTTAACCATTCTCCTTGATTAACTCTCCATTGTGCGCCATTGCTTATTGCTTGATTTGGAGATAAAATTGCTTTTAGTGTTCCAGTAGTAGTACTTGTATTTCCAATTATAATAGCTACTGCTGTAACATTGTTACTTTCGTTGCTTTCTTCTATTTCTTCATCTGCGTCTGCAACAAATAGTATGAAGTAAGTACCTTCTTGAACATTAGGAATTGTAATGTTTTTATCTTCATTGCTAATTTCGCCATTGTCTAAACTATTTACATTATCACTCCCTAAACTTTGATCATCTGACGATAAGGCATTGTCATTTGAAAAGTAGTAACGTAGTTTTGAACTGTCACAATTATCTCCACTTGTCAGCGTAACATCACAAGCAATGTTAATGGTTTCTCCAACTTCTACATTCGTAGATTCCAAAACTGGATTTAGAGCCTCCAAATCTGGTAAATCTGGTGAGTTGTTGCCATTTGTAGTTACATTCAAAGAGATATCATCAACTCTAAATCTAGTAGGTTTTAAACCATCGTTGTCAACAATAAATTCTAACGTCACTGTTTCATCGTTAAATAAATTAGAAGGTATATTATATGTTTTATGTATATAGCTTGACGAATTATCTTCATTGGATAAAACATCGACTTCATAGGTTTCAGAACCTGAAGTTAGCTTTATAGATAATATATCATATGCTGTATTGTTATCTATTTCATCTGTCGTAATCTTGTGATACAATTCTAATTCTACTTCTGTTACATCATCAGGAAACACAACATCTTGTTTTAAGACTCCACTGGCATTATCAATTTGCAGATTGTAACCATAACCATATGAAAAGTTGTAGTGCGTGTAAAAAGCATCTCCACAAGCATATGTAAAATCTCCAGAGATTTCCCAATTTTCATTACATATATGAAAATCTCCATTTTCAATAATGTTAGTAGTCACCTGACTATATGAATAGACTTGAATAAAAAGAATAAATAAAATGCAAAGATTTTTCATGGTGTGTTTTTTTTAGTTTTTAAAGTTATTTTGT
>CAJXHW010000218.1 GCA_913054565.1 uncultured Kordia sp.
CTAAGAAATATGCAAATACCATATTTTCTACAAATATCGATTTTAAAAATAATTCTAAATATTCCATGTTTTTAAAGTTTTATTAGCTGCTGAAAACTTCAGCAAACGACGACTCACGCCTAATGATCTTCAACTAATGCTGGATTCTTAGTACGTTGTACCCAAATAATGATTCCTACAACTATCAACGCCATTGGCGATAATACCATAAATCCATTATTTTCATATCCTAAAGCATATAAACCTGTCTTCTCAATCGGATCTCCAAATACTTGGAAACCTAATAAAGTACCTGCCCCTAATAACTCTCTAAAAAAAGCTACTATTACTAATAATATTCCATACCCTGCAGCATTACCTATACCATCTAAGAATGATGGCCAAGGTTTGTTTGCTAAAGCAAATGCTTCAAAACGCCCCATGATAATACAGTTGGTTATAATCAATCCAATAAAAGCTCCTAAATCCTTACTTAATTGATAAGAGAACGCTTTCAATACTTGATCTACAATAATTACTAATGTTGCAACAACTATTAACTGAACGATAATTCTAATTTTAGAAGGAATAATATTTCTCATTAAAGAGATAATTACGTTTCCTGCTCCTAAAACAAAAATTACTGATATTGCCATAATAATAGATGGCTTTATTTGTGCAGTAATTGCTAATGCTGAACATATCCCTAATACCTGAATAGTTACTGGGTTGTTATCTGATAACGGATCTAATATTAATCCTTTGTGTTTTTTTGACATTCCCATAATACTAGTCCTTTAAAGTTTTAAAATATGGTACATACAAAGCCAATCCTTTATTGATCATTGCCGAAATTCCATCACCTGTAATTGTAGCACCTGCCATAGCATCTACTGCATTATCAGTTTTTCTTTCGTTCTTTGGGTCTAGATTACCTTTCTTTACAGCGATTCCTTTAAAAGAACCTGATGCATCCAACACATGCTCACCAGCAAAATCATCTCTAAAAAACGACTCCTTAATGTTAGCTCCTAAACCAGGAGTTTCACCAGCGTGATCAAAAAAGGCTCCTTGAACAACCATGTTTTTATCTAAAGCCATGTATGCCCAAACTGGCCCCCAAAGACCGTTTCCTCTAATAGGAACAATATAAAAATCTTGTCCATCTTTTTTACCAATAAACAATGGCAATTGTTGTTCGTATGATGAATTAGCCTTTACTTTATCTTGCTCTTTTTTAACTTCAATTTTAAAAGCAGCATCTGTTTTAGTTGCTACAGCTCCTTTTACAATATACTGTTCAGCTCCAACATACTTTTCATATAAATCTTCTGCTTTATTTGCAGGAGCAAACGCATTAGCATCATCAGCATCGGTAACACCCATTGCAAACATAATGTTCTGCATTTTCTCTATTCTCTTATTAGCCTTAATATTAGGACTTAATGCAGAGGATATTCCTGCTAACAATGTCCCAACTACGACTACCATCACAACTGAAAATATAATTGTGTATGAATTTTTACTTGTATCTATAGCCATAACTTATGCAGTTTTTACACGTTTTAGTCGCTTCTTTACATTTCCTTGAACCACATAATGGTCAATTGTAGGCGCGAAAACATTCATTAATAAAATAGCTAACATTACTCCTTCTGGAAAGGCTGGATTAAACACACGAATCATAACTGACATAAACCCAATTAAAAAACCGTAAATCCATTTACCTTTGTTTGTTTGCGCTGCAGATACAGGATCTGTAGCCATAAACACAATACCAAATGCTAACCCACCAACTAATAAGTGTTGCCAATAAGGCAAGTTCATTAATGCAAAGAATTTTGTTCCTTCCATTGATGGTGCAATTTGATTAAAAATTAATCCCATAATCACAGATCCAACTACAGCAGATAACATAATTCTCCATGAACCAATTTTAGTAAAGATTAAGAATAACCCCGCTAATAAAATTAACAATGTAGATGTTTCACCAACAGACCCAGGAATAAAGCCTAAAAACTGATCCATTACTGAATAACTATGTTCTTTAGCTTGCGCTAAAGACCCTAATATTGTTTCTCCTGAAAATGCATCTGGTGTTCCAGTAGCTGCAGTAGCACCTTCAACCCATACTTTATCTCCTGTCATCCAAGTTGGATAAGCAAAGAATAAAAACGCCCTTACTGTTAATGCAGGATTTAATATATTCATACCAGTACCTCCAAAAACTTCTTTTCCAATAACTACTCCGAAAATTACCGCCACAGCTAACATCCATAATGGAATATCAACAGGTACAATTAACGGGATTAACATTCCAGATACTAGATATCCTTCTTCAACTTCATGACCTTTAATAATTGCAAAAATAAACTCTACTCCAAGACCAATGATATAAGACACTAATACTAATGGTAAAATTTTACCAGCACCTAACAAAAAGTTATCCATTGTCCAAAACTCAGGACTTAAGAAACCAGCAGTAGCTGCTTGAATTTCTCCAGTTGCTAAATAATGTTGGTAACCAGCATTAAACATACCAAATATCAAACATGGCACTAAAGCCATGATTACTGTATTCATTGTACGTTTTAAATCGTCCGCTACACGAACATGACTTCCAGAATGAGTCACCTCATTTGGCAAATACACAAACGTATGTAACGCATTAAAAGCAGGAGCCATCTTGGTTCCTTTATACTTTTCTTTTAAATTATGTAAATTACTTTTCAAGCTCATAGCGTTATCCTATTTCTTTATACATTAAGTCTAACCCTTCTCTAATGATTTGCTGATGTGGCTGTTTAGACACACAAATAAATTCTGTTAAAGCAAAATCTTCTGGTGCAACCTCATACATCCCTAAAGCTTCCATTTCATCTAAATCTTTAACCATACAAGCTTTAAGCATTTGTAACGGATACATATCTAATGGAAACACTTCTTCGTAAGAACCTGTCACAACAAATGCTCTATGTTCTCCGTTAGTGTTTGTATTTAAATCGAACTTTTTATTTGGCATCATCCAAGAAAAAGTCATCGCTCTAGAAGTCGATATTTTATTGAATACCGGTTTGTTCCAACCAAATAAATCATAATCGTCTCCCTCAGGTATTACTGTTACTGTATTATTGTAATACCCTAAATAACCATCAGGATTCACTTTAGCGCCAGTTAACACATCACCACCAATCACACGAATGTTTTCAGTATGTACTCCTGAAGAGTATACAAATGTAGCTACCTCAGCTCCTATTTTAGTTTTGTAGTATTTCGGTTTTTTAACTGAAGACCCTACCAAAGCGATAGTACGTTCTGCATTAAATTTACCAGTTAACAACAACTCTCCAATGATTACTAAATCTTGAGGCGTTACCGTCCAAACCACTTCACCTTTATTAACAGGATCAATTTTATTAATCTGTGTCCCAACATTCCCAGAAGGATGCGGACCAGATACTTTATGCAACGTAACACCATTTAATCCTGACAAAGGAGAATTTGACTTCTTCCCCACAGAAACGTGTATTACACCTTCAGTTAACTTCCCTAAAGCAGTTACTGCAGCTTGCAATTCCGCTTCTTTACCAGCTAACACATAATCGTAGTCAGCAGCTAAAGGCGCACTTGCATAAGCAGAAACAAAAATAGCTTTTGGAGCAACCTCTGGATTTGCGATTACAGCATACGGACGCTGGCTTATAAATGGCCAACAACCTGTTGCTAATAAATGATTCTTGATAGTTTCAGCATTAGCAGTTTCAACATTTACACTAGCTGTACTAGTGTATTTTTGCTCTTTATCTGCGCTGATTTTAATGGTTAAAATTCGTCTTCTTTCTCCACGAACAATCTCAGAAATTTCTCCACTAACAGGAGCAGAAAACTTCATTGCTTCATTAGCTTTATTGAAAAATACAGCTTCACCAGCCTGTACTTTATCACCAACTTTTTTAAGCATTTTTGGGATTATTCCATGAAAATCAGAAAGCTGAATTGCGTAAACATTACTTGGTATAGCTTGTACCGTTTCTTTTTCGGCCTCACCAACAAGTTTAATGTCAAACCCTTTTCGTATACGAATGTCTTTGGACATAATTGAGTAGATTTTCTAAAAAATTCGAGCCAAATTTACAATTTAATAGCCAAGTCTTAAAATTGTGTTAAGTCAAATTTCGTTATTTATATTTTTTCTAAATAACGAAATTTGACACTGCGTTTTGGCACATATTTTGACTATATTT
>CAJXHW010000219.1 GCA_913054565.1 uncultured Kordia sp.
GATATTTATGTTATTCAGGTTTATGAATTATTAAAATATAAATTTGAAATACTTCCTACTCCTGTTAAACACATGTACCCATATATGGTAAAAGATAATTGGCTCAACAGCTATGCTACCATTGAAGGTATTACTAAAGTTTTAGAAGGAATGAACCATAGAACAAAAAATAGATCTAAAATGAATTTAGCAGTAAATGAGCTTCAAGAATTTTACCTTGAATTTGAAAAAGAATTTACTGAGTTCTTTAAAGAATTAATACTATTTGTAGAACATGAATTGAAAAATTCACATTTCAAACTATAATAGTGTACATTTGAAAAACATTAAATAAAAAAATATGATACGCAAAATTTTAGCCATCACAACAATCTTTTTTATTAGCAGTTGTGCTGAATTGCAACAAGTAGTTGATAGCCTACCACAACAAACAGAAGGAATACTTTCAAATGCAGATATTGGATCTGGACTAAGACAAGCTTTAGATTTAGGTATTGAAAAACAAGTTTCTAAATTGACCCAAAAAGATGGTTTTTTAACAAACGAATTGGTGAAAATAGTTTTACCTGAAGAATTAAAAAAAGTAGATAAAGGTTTACGTGATATTGGCTTAAGTAAATTAGCTGATGAAGGTATAAAAGTATTAAATAGAGCAGCAGAAGATGCTGTTAGTACTGCCACTCCTATATTTGTTGATGCTGTAAAAGGAATTACTTTTAATGATGCCAAAAATATTTTATTAGGAGGTGACAATGCCGCCACTACATATTTACAAAACGGAACAAGCTCTGCTTTATACACTAAATTTAACCCCGTAATTAAAAATTCATTTGCAAAAGTTGGAGCTGATGAAATATGGACAAACATTATTACAAAGTATAATAACATTCCATTTGTTAATAAAGTAAACCCTGATTTAACAGATTATACAACCAATGAAGCTTTAAAAGGTGTTTACACTATGATTGCCGTTGAAGAAAAAGAAATTAGAACTAACGTGGGCTCAAGAACCACAGCATTATTACAAAAAGTATTTGCAATGCAAGATTAACCCAGATTCTGAAAATAACATTTTAAAAAGCCAGTAGTTTTACTGGCTTTTTTTGGTCGTTAATCGAATGAAAAAATAGTTTAACACACATTTCACAACATTTTAACTAATTTATGTTGAATGAAACTTATTTTTTATTAACTTTAAGTTATTATATACCAACAACTTAAGACGTCATGCAAACAACATTAGACACCTATAGAGACACAACACGATTAGAAGCGCGTTATAAAAAATTAGTTGAAAAAGCCTATAACTTTAAACAAACCAATAGTACTTTAAGTGATTTAGCTGCTTTTAAAGCTATGAAATTATTAGAACGTATCAATAGAATTAAATTCGGATACTAATCCAAAGTAATAAGCTGATTGTGTAAGTTTTTGAAATACTCAAAAGCGCCAAGTAGTCTTGTGCCATACCAAGAAAAATATTCGCCATCAACAAGAATTATTTTTACATTCGGTAACACTTTCTTTAATTCCGCAATGTGAATTTCTTTAAATGGATAAGGTTCACTAGATAAAAATATAAAATCTGGATTATAAAGTGCATCCAACGTTTCTATATCTACTTCTGGATATCGCAGTAATCTTCCAAATACATTATCAAATTTATTAAGTGATAATAAATGATTAATAATTGTATTATCACCAGCAACCATCCACGGATTTCTCCATATAAAATAAGCTACTTTTACAGGAGCTACATCTGAAATTTCATTTTTAAAATCAGCCACCACTTGTGTTAATTGAGTGACTATTTCAGTCGCCTTTTTTTCAACAGTAAATAATATACCGTACTGCTTCATTAAAGTGATTGTATCTGCTATTGTATAAATATCAGATACATGAACTGGTGCAATCTTAGTTAAAACCTCAACCATTTCTTTTGTATTCTCCTCTTTATTGCAAAGAATTATATCTGGTTTAAGCGCTCTAATTTTATCATAATGCACTTGTTTTGTGCCACCAACTATCTTTTTTTGTTTTCTTAAGTTAGTAGGGTGTACACAAAACTTTGTTACCCCAACAATAGAGTTTTCTAATCCTAAATCTACAAGTAATTCCGTTTGAGATGGCACTAAAGAAACGATTCGTTTAGGAACCGCCTTTAAAACAATTTCTCTATATAATTGATCTTTTAAAGAAATCATTGGTTTAAGATATCAGCCATTTGTTTTTGAAGTTCTAAAGCTTTATTAACAGCTGCTTCAGCAAAATCCACGTCATTAGAAGCATAAATAATCCCTCTAGATGAGTTAATTAACAACCCAATATCTTCAGTTATACCATATTTACAAACATCTTGCAAATTACCGCCTTGAGCCCCTACTCCAGGAACCAATAAAAAACTATTTGGCACTATTTTTCTAATCTCTTTAAAATATTCTGCTTTAGTAGCCCCCACAACATACATTAGATTTTCTGAATTTTGCCAAGATTTAGAAGTTTCAAGAACTTGCTTGTATAATTCTTTTCCATTAAAATCTAGTGTTTGAAAATCGAAAGCTCCTTGATTAGAGGTTAATGCTAACATAATGGTATGCTTGTCTTTAAATACTAGAAAAGGCTCAACAGAATCTTTACCCATATATGGTGCAACTGTAACAGAATCAAAAGCCAAATCTTCTAAAAAAGCCTTGGCGTACATGGTTGAAGTATTTCCGATATCACCACGTTTGGCATCTGCTATAGTATATATTTCTGGGTAATTGGCGTTTAAGTATTTAATTGTTTTTTCTAAAGATTGCCATCCTTTTAAACCATATGCTTCATAAAAAGCTGTATTGGGTTTATAAGAAACACATAAATGGTGTGTGGCATCAATAATTGCTTTATTAAACTCAAAAATAGGATCTTCTGTTTCTAATAAATGTTTTGGAATCTTTGTTAAATCGACATCTAAACCAATACAAAGAAATGATTTTTTGATGCGTATTTGCTCAATTAATTGTTGTGTTGTCATGTGAATACTTACTAAAACTATACAATATAAAAATTCCGGCCAAATAGCGGGAATTTATTTTTTTTATATTTCGTCTGAAGCCGCTTTTAACTTTTCAGTATTAACTACTATTTTCAGCTCATCAATAATCTTCTGAATATCACCATTTACAATATTTGGTAAATCATATAATGTTAGCCCAATTCTATGGTCAGTAACTCTACCTTGAGGGTAATTATAAGTTCTAATTTTCGCAGAACGATCTCCAGAAGCTACTAAACTTTTACGTGTTGCAGAATCTGCAGCTTGTTTTTTTGCTAATTCTAATTCATATAAACGAGAACGCAAAACTTTTAAAGCTTTCTCTAAGTTTTTATGAGATGATTTTTGATCTTGGCAACTTACAATCATCCCCGTTGGTTCATGGTGTAATTTAATAGCCGAATATGTTGTGTTTACCGATTGTCCTCCAGGTCCTGTAGAGGTTGTGCGCTCAATACGTACTTCCTGCATATTCAATTCTACATCAAATTCTTCAGCTTCTGGCAATACAATTACGGTTGCTGCAGATGTATGTACACGGCCTTGAGTTTCTGTCTGTGGTACACGTTGTACACGGTGTACACCAGACTCATATTTCATTGTACCATAAACATCTTCTCCAGAAATTTCAAAAATGATTTCTTTAAACCCACCTGAAGTTCCTTCACTTAAGTTAACCACATCAACTTTCCAACCTTTATCACTTGCAAACTTAGTGTACATGCGATAAATGTCTCCTGCAAAAATACTTGCTTCATCACCTCCAGTTCCAGCTCTAACTTCTACAACTACATTTTTAGCATCTTCTGGATCCTTAGGAATCATCAACAGATTAATTTCTTCCTCTAAAGCAGGCAATTTTTCTTTAGCTTCTTCCAATTGCATTCTGGCCATTTCAACCATTTCTGCATCAGAACCGTCTTTTATTATTTCGTTTGATTCTTCAATGTTATTTGTAAGTTCTACATATTGATCACGTTTTTCCATCATGATACGTAAATCTTTATACTCTCTATTTAAAGCGATATATCTTTTTTGGTCCATGATAATGTCTGGCTGGATAATCAGGTCCGACACTTCATCAAAACGTTGTTTTACTATTTGTAATCTTTCTAACATTCTTCTTCTTTCAATAATTTGAACGCAAATTCAAGGAATTGATTTCATTTTTCAAGTATTTACAAA
>CAJXHW010000220.1 GCA_913054565.1 uncultured Kordia sp.
GTTTATTTATGGACAACAAAAAGACTCTGGGCTTACTTGGGAGACAAATTTTGAAAAAGCAAAAGAGCAAGCAAAAAAAGAGAATAAACCAATTTTAATGTTGTTTACAGGCAGTGATTGGTGTCCGCCTTGCAAATTGCTTAAGAAAGACTTTTTTAATTCTCCTGAGTTTAAAGCGAAATCAAGTGAGTTTATCTTATTGTTAGTTGATTTTCCAAGAAATAAAGATTTAGTGTCTGCCCAACAAGTTGCAGCAAATAAAAAATTAAACTCTGAATATGGTGTTGGTTCTTTACCAACATTGATAGCAGTTGACTATAAAGGAAATATGATTGATAAGATAAAGAGTTATAATGCAGGTAGGGATACTCGGTATCATCATGAATTTATAGACAGAGTCTTGAATTAAGGTGTTTTTAGAGTAAACATTTATAAAAGCCACTAATTTATAGTGGCTTTTTTGATGTAAAAAAATAAAAGTTAACAAAATTACAGTTTATCATCAAAAACACGCATTTCATACCGATTTAATAGAGTTAACGAGTGATTGTTGAGATATTTTCATATATTCATGTGTATAATTGATTTATTATGAAAAAATTTTACTTATGCTTATTGTGTTCATCTTTTGCTTTTTCACAGCAAGGAGTAGGGATTGGAACAAATAATCCGCAACAGAAATTACATATAGCTTCTTCAACTGGTTCATTACGTGTCGAAAGTCTTAATGAAGCAAATAATGTGTTTAATGGAGGAGATGTAGATGGTGATTCTGACTTGACAAACAACACTTTTCCTTTATATGTTGATGATAAGGGTGATTTTACTTTAGAATTAGTGCCATTATATAATAGTGAGGACTCTGATGCTTTAGATAATACGGTATTACCAGGTTCATCAGTTACATTATTACCTACCGATGCAGATGGTAAAGCAGAAACACAAATAACATCATATACAATTGCTATAAACAGAGCTACAATATTAGAGGTGAAGTATAATTTAAGTTTTGATGTTTATGAAAATGCTGCAAAAACAGTTATTACTGAGCGAGTAGCAAGGCGAATATCTACTTATTTTAAAGTGTCTGGCTTGACTAGACGTTATGGTCCTGCATCAAAATGTTATTACAGTGGTTCGGTAAACAGTGTGCCTGGTTCAATGTTTAATGCAAGCACCTGTTATATAATATTACCTGCCGCTGGGTCATACACAATTAGCTTTTTTGGTGAAGTTTCAACAAATACAAAAGGTTCTGGAGGGCCACCTACAGGGCTAGCCAATGTACAATCAACTTATGTTGAGTTTGCTACTGGTAATGATTCTATCTTTTTCAGATTACATTAAACCCCTAAATTTAGTCATGATGAAACAAATTAATTACATATTTTTATTAGCAAGTTCAATAGTCTTAGGACAAGTGGGAATAGGTACTACAAGCCCGCAGAAAGAATTACATATTGCTGGTCCAAATTCTACCATTAGAATAGAAAAGTTAAATTCAGTAAATAGTGCCACATTTAATGATGGTGTTAAGATAGCACCAGTTTTTGTTGATGGTAATGGTGATTTAACATTAGATTCTGGATATGGGGCAGCTGGTGTTGAGCCATTAAATTTCTTATTAGATATTCCAGATTTTATCCCGGATGACCCATATAATCCTTTAGGGTTTAACGGATCTGGTACCGTAGTTAATAATCCTGTAGGTACTTCAACAGCTGAAGGACAAATTGTGTCTATACCGTTAACAATTCCACAAGCTGCATTAATTGAGGTAAAATACGGTGTAACGATATTAATAGCAGGGACTGATATGCAAGCAGGACCTCCAACAGCACATACTTCAGGAGGAGAAACGTCAACAGTATTTACTTATTTTAGAATAGATTTAGATTCGGATGGACTTTCTGCAGCAGAAATGGCTAAGAAGTATGGGCAAAAAGCACAAATGTATTCTACGTATCCAGGAGGAACAATTGGTTATCCTTATATGAATAGTCAAGGATATTTAACACTACCACCAGGGAATCATAGTATTATTTTTTATGGTGTAGTAAACGATTCTGCATTAAGCTATACTAGCGTTGGTTTTGGTGGAACAAAGGATTATTTGAAAATTAGAGTATACAACTAAATTTATAAAGCATGAAACAAATTATATATATATATATGTTATCTACTGTTTGTGCATTAGCGCAAGTAGGTATAAACACAACAACACCTGTTCAGGAGGTGCATGTGGCAGGAGCAACAGAAAGTGTTAGGATTGAAGGTTTGAATACTACAAATAATGTTGATAATTTAGGAGTAGGTTCTTCAACAAGAGTATATGCAGATGCAGAGGGCGACTTGGTTTTAGGAAGCTCTTCCGAAACAATAGAATTGTTATTAGATGTTGAAAATTATTTAGTAGATGGTAACAACACTTCAGGTAGTACAGTAAATCAAATACTACAAACAGGAGGAGGAAATGGGTATACCGCCACAGGAATTCAAAATGATATCCCTGGCTCAATATTTACATTAACGAAAAATGCAATTGTTGAAGTTAATTATTCAATATCATGGTCTGTTGAAATTAATTCAACAGGTAGAATTAGTGATAATAGAGCAAGAATAGTACAAACAGGGTTGTATTTTAAAAAACTTAATACGGGTACTGGTTTATATGAAAATATTTTAACAGATGTTGATGGTAATTTTATAAATAGTGGTCCTTGGTGTATTGCTTCTAATGCTGGTGGATGTACTGAGGTAGGTGGTTTGTTGGCAATTAACGGGCAGTTTTATAATAACGGGCACGGTAAACATGGTGAGCATGAAAATTTTCAAAATACAGGGTCAGACTATGTAAAACTAGGTCCTGGAACGTATTATGCAATGTTTGCAGGACAAATTGCAGTAGGGTCTACAGTAGGTTCTGGAGCAGCTAAAATGTATTTAGGATCAGGAAGTAGTGATGAGCTACAAATTATTGCACATTATTATTATTAATAGTTTATAGTATATCTAATAAAAAAGCCACTATTTATAGTGGCTTTTTTATTAGTCGTAAGTAGTGTAATCAACAATTTCAAGTCCGTAACCTATAATACCTACACGTTTTTTATGTTGGCTTGTGTTTGATATTAAATTGAGTTTATGAATACCTAAGTCATGCAATATTTGTGCTCCAATACCGAAATCTTTTACATCCATTTTGATTCTTGGAGCTCTCATTTCTCCTTCTCCTTGATTTTTCTTTAACTCTTCTAAACGGTTCAAAATGTTTAGTGATGGGTTTTCTTGATTGATAAACACATAAGCCCCTTTATTAGATTTATTAATTAATTGGAAAATACCATCTAATTTCTTATCAGTATTAAATGTTAAAGTGTCTAATATGTCGTTGTTTACAAGTGTAGAGGTAACACGCACAGTTACAGCATCATCTTCTGTCCATGTGCCTTTAGTTAAAGCTATATGAACCTGGTTATTTGTGGTTTGTTTATAAGCTCTAATTCTATAATCACCAAATCGTGTTTTTATTTCAAAATCCTCTTTCTTTTGTATTAAAGAATCATGTTCCATTCTATATGCAACCAAGTCTTCAATTGAAACAATTTTCAAATCGAATTTTTTTGCAACCTCTAATAGCTGAGGTAAACGTGCCATTGAGCCATCTTCATTCATAATTTCTACAATAACTCCTGCTGGTTTTAAACCTGCTAGGCGTGCAAAGTCAATAGCTGCTTCAGTGTGTCCTGTTCTGCGTAAAACACCACCTGTTTTTGCTTTTAGTGGGAAAATATGTCCAGGCCTATTTAAATCATGTGCTTTAGTATCGTTATCAATTAACGCTTGTATGGTTTTTGATCTGTCTGATGCAGAAATACCTGTAGTAACACCTTTTCCGTTTAAATCTACAGAAATAGTAAACGCTGTTTCCATAGGATCAGAACTATTACTAGTCATCATATTCAACTTTAATTCGTCACATCTAGATTCTGTTAATGGTGCGCATATTAACCCTCTACCATGTGTGGCCATGAAATTAATCATTTCAGGAGTTACCATTTCAGCAGCAGCTAAAAAATCGCCTTCATTTTCTCTGTCTTCATCATCAACAACAATAATCACTTTTCCTTGACGGATATCTTCTATTGCATCATGAATACTGTTTAATTGTGTTTCTGTATTTTTTTTAAGTGTGCTCATTATT
>CAJXHW010000221.1 GCA_913054565.1 uncultured Kordia sp.
CTTTATTCTTTTGTATGAATTTAAAAGGAATACATGACATTAGTAGAAGTAACTTTACCAAAAATGGGGGAGAGTATCTCTGAAGCAACCGTATTAAACTGGTTGAAACAAGTAGGAGATGCGGTAGAAGCAGATGAAACACTATTAGAAGTAGCTACAGATAAAGTAGATTCAGAAGTGCCGTCACCTTGTGACGGAGTTATAAAAGAAATAAGATGTCAAGCAAAAGATGTTGTGGCAATAGGATCTGTTATTGCAGTTATTGAAACTTCAGAAGATGTAAAAGCTACTACTCATATAGAAGAGACCGGCAAACCAGAACAGAAAATATCAAAAGCGGTTAAGTCTAAAACGTCCGAATTTAAGTTAGGCTCGCAAAATCCAGATGCTTTTTTATCTCCTTTAGTAGTTAGTATTTCTCAAAAAGAAGGCTTAAGTATAGAAGAGGTTCAAAGTATTATAGGGACAGGTTCTGAGGGACGTATACGTAAGAGTGATGTAATTAACTATGTTAAAAACAGAAAATACCCACTACCAAGTCGCCCACAAATTAAAGCTGCACCATTAGCATCAACTTTTAATTTTAACCCACCACCAATAAAATATACAGAAGGACATGATGTAGTAGAGGAAATGGATAGAATGCGTCAGATGATTGCTGGTCATATGGTGTATTCAAAACAAACTTCACCACATGTTACCGCATATGTTGAAGCAGATGTAACTGAAATGGTTAATTGGCGAAATGCTAATAAAGTTGCTTTTCAAGAAACTTATGGAGAGCGATTAACTTTTACACCATTGTTTGTAGAGGCAGTAACAAAAGCTATTCAGGATTTCCCTGGTATTAATGCTTCTGTTGACGGAACTAAAGTAGTGTTGCGTAAGGATATTAATATAGGAATGGCAACAGCCTTGCCAAGTGGTAATTTAATTGTGCCTGTAGTTCGAAATTCAGCAGAAAAGAACTTAGTTGGTATTGCTAAAGATGTTAATCATTTAGCAAATGCTGCTAGAGAAAATAAGCTAAAGCCAGAAGAAATTCAAGGCAGTACTTTTACTATTTCTAATGTAGGTACATTCGGAAGTATAATGGGGACACCTATTATAAATCAACCAGAAGTAGCCATTCTTGCCTTAGGAATTATAAAAAAACGTGCTGAGGTAATAACAACTGATATGGGAGATGAAATTGCTATTAGAAGTATGATGTATTTGTCGTTGTCTTTTGATCATAGAGTTGTGGACGGGTATTTAGGAGGTTCTTTCTTAAGAAGAGTTGGTGACTATTTAGAGGCGTTTAGTGCTGATAGAAAAATATAATAACCAAAATGGTTTTAGAAAGCACAATTTTTAAAAAACAGAACTATACACAAAGTAAGTTACCTAAGGGTGAATATGATAATTGCACCTTTGTAAATTGTGTGTTTTTAGACTCGGATTTGTCTAATGTGTCTTTTGCTGAATGTGAGTTTCAAGATTGTGACTTGAGTAATGTGAATTTAAAGGAAACAGTTTTTAATGATGTAAATTTTAAAAATTGTAAGTTACTCGGATTGCAATTCAATCACTGTAGTGATTTTTTGTTTTCCGTAACGTTTAAATCATGTAATTTAAACTTATCATCCTTTTATCAGGTGAAAACAAAAGGGACGCATTTTGATACATGCTTGTTGCAAAATGTTGATTTTACAGAAGCAGATATGAGTGGTTCGTTGTTTAATAATTGTGATTTTAAGAAAGCTCTTTTTGACAGAACAAAAATAGAAAAAGCAGATTTTAGATCATCATATAATTATATGATAGACCCTGAGATTAATAGTATAAAAAAAGCAAAGTTTTCAATGCCTGAAGTTTTAGGTTTATTGAGTAAGTATAATATAGAAGTTAAGTAACATAACGGAAAACAGGAACAATGGTAAAGGAATTACAGCTTACAAAAGAAATATTACAAAAAGGATACGCTAATTTATGTACAGCAAAAGCAATGGCTATGCTGTATGAAGAAAATTTTAAGCTTGTCTCTAAATATGTACATGCCACTTCTAGAGGTCATGAAGCAATTCAAACAGCTATAGGAATGCAGTTATTGCCACAAGATTATGCATTTCCATATTATAGAGATGATGCCATGCTATTGTCTTTTGGTATGCAGCCGTATGACTTAATGTTGCAGTTATTAGCTAAAAAGGATGATCCATTTTCTGGAGGTAGAACTTATTATTGTCACCCAAGTTTAAACGATGTTGACAAACCAAAAATACCTCACCAATCGTCTGCAACAGGTATGCAAGCAATTCCTGCTACTGGTGTTGCGATGGGATTTTGGTATAAAGAAAATGTTGATATTGATAATAAGTCATTAGTTGATAAGCCAGTTACGGTATGTAGTTTAGGAGATGCATCAGTAACTGAAGGAGAAATTTCTGAAGCCTTTCAAATGGCGGCTTTAAAACAATTACCAATTTTATATTTGGTTCAAGATAACGGTTGGGATATTTCGGCAAATGCAGAAGAAACAAGAGCGCAAGATGCTTTTGAATATGCCAAAGGATTCAATGGATTGGAAGCAATAACTATAGATGGTGCTAATTTTACAGAAAGTTATAATGCTGTAGAAAAAGCCTTAAAAATTATAAGAGAAGAACGTAGACCAGTATTATTACACGCAAAAGTACCTTTGTTAAATCACCATACTTCTGGTGTGCGTATGGAGTGGTACCGTGATGATTTAGAAGAGGCGCGTTCTCGTGATCCGTATCCGGTATTACAAAAGCAATTATTAGACGCTGGTTTTACTCAGAGTGAAGTTGACGTAATAGAAGAAGATGCTATTGCTTTGGTAAAAGCAGATTTTGAAAAAGCATTGCAAGCTGAGGAGCCAACCCCAGCAGATTTATTTACTCATGACTTTGTACCTACACCAATAACTGAAGAAAGTGGTGAACGAGCTCCAGCAGATAAGGAGGAAGTTGTTATGGTAGATTGTGCATTGTTTGCCGTTGAAGAAATTATGCGTGAGCATAAAGAATGCCTATTATACGGACAAGATGTAGGAGGAAGACTTGGTGGTGTTTTTAGAGAAGCTGCAACATTAGCACAAAAATTTGGAGATGAACGTGTGTTTAATACGCCTATTCAAGAAGCCTTTATTGTAGGCTCTACAGTTGGGATGTCTGCTGCAGGACTAAAACCAATTGTTGAAGTGCAATTTGCAGATTATATATTTCCTGGTATCAATCAATTATTTACAGAAGTGAGTAGAAGTTGCTACTTGTCAAATGGTAAATGGCCTGTATCTATGATTTTACGTATTCCAATTGGAGCTTATGGAAGTGGTGGGCCGTATCATTCGTCTTCTATAGAGTCTATTTTGACAAATATTAGAGGGATTAAAATTGCGTATCCAAGTAATGGTGCTGATTTAAAGGGTTTGCTTAAAGCTGCTTATCATGATCCAAATCCAGTTGTGTTTTTAGAGCATAAAGGATTGTATTGGTCAAAAGTTAAAGGAACAGATGCTGCAAGAACTATTGAGCCTGCAGAAGATTATATTTTGCCTTTAGGTAAAGCAAAAATTGTACAAGAAATTTGGCAACAAGATGATGAAGAAACCATGACTGTAATTACTTACGGTATGGGAGTACATTGGGCTTTAAATGCAACTAAAGATTTAAAAGAAAATGTAGAGATTGTTGATTTACGAACATTGTATCCGTTAGATGAAGAAGCAATTTTAGCTTCTGTAAGAAAGACAAAAAAGTGTTTAGTGGTTACTGAAGAGCCTACTAATAACTCTTTTGGTAGAGCATTGAGTGGGTTAGTTCAGGAAAAATGTTTTAAATATTTAGATGCTCCTGTAATGACAATAGGTAGTGAAAATATGCCAGCCATACCTTTGAATTCTGTATTGGAACAAACCATGATTCCATCTACAGAAAAGGTGAAGGATAAAATTGAAGAGCTATTAGCATATTAACTTATTTAGGTATTCATCAATAAAAAAGCCACTCAATTGAGTGGCTTTTTAATAGGTTACCTAAACAACTAAATTAGAAGTTGTATGTAACTTTCGCATAGTAGTAACCACCGTTGTAATCAAATGGACCACTTTCGTAGTACTGTGCACCTAACACACCATATGAACTAGATGGTAACTTATGTGCTTCTTGATCAAA
>CAJXHW010000222.1 GCA_913054565.1 uncultured Kordia sp.
TTGCTCGTTTTTAAACAAAATTATACCATTAAATAAATCATAATGCAAAACAAAGGAATAGTTAAATTGTTTGCCTTTTTATTTGTAGCTGTAAGTATTTACCAGCTATCATTTACATACATAGCAAGCAAGGTAGAGAAAGAAGCAACTGCATTTGCTAAAGGCGCAGATAATGCTAATGAGTTAGAGAAAAAATATCTTGACTCTATAGGAGGTGAATCTGTAATTGCAGGTATTTCTTATGATTATGCTAAAAAAAGAGTTTTAAACGAAGGACTTGATTTAAAAGGAGGGGTAAATGTAATTCTTCAAATATCTGCTAAAGATATCATTAAAGGATTAGCAAATAACTCTAAGAACCCTGTTTTTAATCAGGCGTTAACTAAAGCAGATGAGTTACAGTTAAGTTCTGATGACACATACTTAGAGTCATTTTTTATAGCTTTTGATGAAGTAAATGCAAAAGGAGGAACACCAACACCTTTAGCTGCAACAGACATCTTTGCAAACAAAACATTAGAAGGTTCTGTAAACTTTAAAATGACAAACGATGAAGTTAAACCTGTTTTAGAGCAAAAATTAGACGAGTCTATTGAATCTGCTTTTGAGGTTATCAGAAAACGTATAGATAAATTTGGAGTTACACAACCAAACATACAGCGTTTAGGTAAAACTGCACGTATATTAGTAGAGTTGCCTGGAGCAAAAGATGTTAATAGAATTAAGAAACTATTACAAAGTACAGCACAATTAGAGTTTTATGAAACTCACATGTTTGCTGAAGCTGCTCAATATTTAGTTGATGTTAATAATAAATTGAAAGTTGAAGTAATGGCAAAAGATGCGACTACTGAAGCTACTACAGAAGAAACATCTGCAGATGAGTTATTAGGAGCAGAAAACGACTCAATTAAAAAAGCAAACGAGCCAAATCCGTTATTTGAAACAATGTCTTTAAATCCTTACGGAATTCAAGGGCAACCAACATCACGTTTAGCAATTGCTAAAGTTGCTGATACGGCTACAGTAAATGGCTATTTAAAGGCTTCTAAAAATTTACGAACAGGAGTTATTAAAAACGCAAAGTTCAGATGGGGAACAGTTTTTACTGCAAGAGACAAAGCTAACTTTGGTATAGCTGAAGATGATGCAAATAGTTATGTGCCTTTATTAGCATTGAAGTCTGACCGAGCTGGTGCACCAGCAATGTTAGGTGATGTAATTACTGACGCAAGACAACAGTACACGCAAACAGGAGATGCATCTGTAGGTATAACGATGAATGGTTTAGGAGCTAAGCAATGGGCAAAAATTACAGGTGACATTGCAAAGCAAGGAAATACTGTAGCTATTGTTTTAGATGGTATTGTATATTCTGACGCATCTGCAAGACAAGAAATTACTGGAGGACAAACTGAAATTTCAGGAAGTTTTACATTAAACGAAGCAAAAGATTTAGCAAACGTATTAAGAGCTGGTAAATTACCTGCTTCTGCAGATATTATTCAATCTGCTGAGGTTGGGCCATCTTTAGGTAAAGAAGCTATTGATAGTGGTAAAATGTCATTCGCAATCGCCTTATTAATGGTATTTGTTTGGATGGTTTTCTATTATGGTAAAGCAGGTATTTATGCTAACATTGCTTTAGCAATTAACATTTTATTGATATTCGGAATTCTTGCAGGATTAGGTGCTGTATTAACACTACCTGGTATTGCTGGTATTGTATTAACAATTGGTATGTCGGTTGATGCTAACGTACTTATTTTTGAGCGTATTAAAGAAGAGTTAGCTTTAGGAAAATCTCAAGCTGAAGCAATAAAAGACGGATTTAGTAATGCATTATCATCTATTTTAGATGCCAACATTACAACGTTTTTAACTGCAATTATTTTATTTGTATTTGGTACAGGTCCAATTCAAGGGTTCGCAACTACTTTAATGATTGGTATTGCAACATCTTTATTTACAGCAATATTTATTACAAGATTGTTTGTTGATTGGGATTTAAATAAAGGAGGCGTGTTAACGTTCGCAACAGGAGCTACTAAAAATGTATTGAAAAAAATGGGTATTAATTTCTTGAAAAAAAGAAAGTTAGCTTACATTATTTCAGGAGTATTAGTTGTTGCAAGTTTAGGGTCTTTATTAACTAACGGTTTAGATCAAGGAATTGATTTTGTTGGAGGTAGAACGTACCAAGTACGTTTTGATCAAGCAATGAATAGTAATGAAGTTGCTGCAAAATTAGTTGATGTTTTTGGTTCTGCAGAAGTGAAGACTTATGGAGGAGATGATCAATTGAAAATTAGTACTAAATATAAAATAGCAGAAAAAGGATTAGAAGTTGATGCTGAAATAAAGAGTATGTTATTTGAACAATTAAAAGCATATTTGCCAACAACTATGACATTAGATCAGTTCCAAAATGGTGCAACTACTGATGCTAAGTTAGGAATTGTTAGAACTATGAAAGTAGGACCAACAATTGCCGATGACATCAAAAAAGCATCTGTTTGGGCTGTATTAGGATCATTAATAGTAGTATTTTTATATATTTTAATGCGTTTTAAATGGTGGCAATTTAGTTTAGGTGCTGTAGCTGCTGTATTTCATGATGTATTAATTGTATTAGGTATCTTCTCTTTAACAAGTAAGTTCATGCCATTTAACATGGAAATTGATCAAGCGTTCATTGCGGCAATCTTAACTGTTATTGGATATTCATTAAATGATACCGTGGTTGTATTTGATAGAATTAGAGAGTTTTTTAATGACAATGAAAATTGGGCATTTGGAAAAACAGTTAACCAAGCTTTAAACTCTACGTTAAGTAGAACATTAAATACGTCAATTACAACATTAATAGTATTAGTAACTATTTTTATCTTAGGAAGTGAATCAATTAGAGGATTCATCTTTGCCTTAATTATTGGTGTTATTGTTGGTACATATTCATCTTTATTCATTGCTACACCTGTTATGTTTGATACAGTTGGAAAGAAAGAATTAAAGCGTGATGAAAAAGAAGAAGAAGAGGAAGAAGAAGTTGCGGTTGCGTAACGAATTTCTATATAACTAAAAAAAGTCCGAAGTATCTACTTCGGACTTTTTTTTTGCTCAAACTTATAATAATATCTTAGTTATTGGAAAAACAATATTATGAGGGGTAACATTACTTAGTATTCCTGTTAGAGACCAAGACCAAGCCATACAGTTTTATAATAAAGACTGATATAGTTATTGGAAAATAGTCGCCAATGGATAACATTAGTGTCTAAAGAAGATTCTGAAGGTGTAGAATTATTATTAGAACCAACACCAGTTCATTTTGAGCCTTCAATAGTTTATCAAGATGAATTACTCAAAATAGGCATGCCTTACACTCAGTTTGATGTTGATGATGTGCAATTGATGTAGAGTTTTAGCGTTAAACCACGCAATACGGAGAAGTTATAGTAGTCGTGTTTAATGACACTTGTGGTAATAATATACAGTTAGTTGAAAAACTTTAAAAAGCATTTTAATGGTAATGAAACAGTTTAAAATAACTGATTGGATATGTTCTTCTCTATTGGTTTGGCATTATTAATTCTAATGGATTTTGTGTTACCTGGTAAAACAATAACAGAAACAGTTTTCAATGTAAAAAAACAGTATCAGTAATATTATAATGCTGGAAGAAATCAGCATAATTCATATAGACTCATCACCAATACAACAAGTTTCAATATTTCTAAATCATTTGCTGAAAAAGCCAAATCGGCTAATGCATTAAGTTATACTGTATCTATTATATTTAATGAAGTTAATGGCTATGCTGTTCCTGAGTTAAATAAAGGTAAAAGTATTTATTCATTGCGGATAATCTCTGGGGCTAGCACTACCATTACTTGGTATATTAGTAATGATAATAGCCTTAAAATATAAGAGTGAAATTTTAAGTTTTGTTTTTAAAATACTCGTAATACTAGATTTAGTTTATCTCATAAACTAATGTGTGTTGTGATCTTACAGTATTTTGTAGTTGATTTTATCACCAGATTGTAAATCCCATAAATCACTTAATCCAGCATTAATTTCTAAAACGTATTTAACAGGTCCTTCGGAAGGAAGTGATTTTTGATTAAGCGGTTCTGCATTTTTGATAATACTTAGAATGATATTGTTTGAGTC
>CAJXHW010000223.1 GCA_913054565.1 uncultured Kordia sp.
TTGGTGTTATTTATAATAAATACAAATAAAAAATAACCGCTAAAGTGTAAAAAACAACTGTTTTAGGGTTGCTGCCTAGCTATTGGTTTATTTTAAGTACTTTTGAAAACACTAACAATATTAAACCCATACTATGAATATCATTATTATTAACGGGCCCAATTTAAACCTACTTGGTAAACGTGAAACTAATATATATGGCGATTTATCGTTCCAAGAGTTTTTTGAGCAATTGTCAGAAAAGCATCCTTCACTTAATTTAGAGTATTACCAATCTAATATAGAAGGTGAGTTGATTAGTAAATTACAAGAGGTTGGGTTTACTTATGATGGTATTATATTAAATGCAGCGGCATACACGCATACGTCTGTTGGTATTGCAGATGCTGTAGCTGGTATTACAACACCTGTTATTGAAGTGCATATTTCAAACACATACTCTAGAGAATCGTTTAGGCATGTGTCATATTTAGCGCCAAACGCTAAAGGGGTTATTGTTGGTTTTGGTTTACAGAGTTACGAGTTGGCGTTACAAAGTTTTTTGAGTTAAAAGCGTGCTCTTTTTGTTTTGACACAAAACGAACCGAAAAGTCATTTCTTAAGCTAGGGCATTGCTTCGCACCTCTTGTTTTCAAATCTGCATGCTTAAAGCTGTGCTTTGTACTTCCGATTTTCTGCTTGTTATGTTTTGTTGTGAAAATCAAAACTTAATTATCTATTGATAAAAAAGTGTAAAAAAATTAGACTGTTAATTTTTACAGGAACTAAAAAAAGCGTTTTGTGTAATACAAAACGCTTTTTTTAGTTGTTATATATAAGGTTATAAATGTATCACCTCATCATAAGCATCTGCAACAGCTTCCATAACTGCTTCACTCATTGTTGGGTGAGGGTGTATGGCTTTTAAGACTTCATGACCAGTAGTTTCTAGTTTTCTTCCTAAAACTGCTTCAGCAATCATATCAGTTACACCAGCACCAATCATATGGCATCCTAGCCATTCGCCGTATTTGGCATCAAAAATAACTTTTACAAAACCATCTTTAGTTCCGGCAGCACTTGCTTTACCAGAAGCCGAGAATGGGAAGTTACCCACTTTAATATCATAACCAGCGTCTTTGGCTTGTGCTTCGGTCATACCAACACTGGCAATTTCTGGTGAACAATATGTACATCCTGGAATGTTTCCGTAGTCAATTGGTTCAACATGTTGTCCTGCAATTTTCTCTACACATAAAATTCCTTCAGCTGATGCTACGTGAGCTAGTGCTGGCCCTGGAGTAATATCTCCAATAGCGTAATAGCCAGGAATGTTAGTTTGGTAAAAGTCGTTTACCAATACTTTATCTCTGTCCGTTACAATACCAACATCTTCTAAACCAATGTTTTCAATGTTTGTTTTAATTCCAACTGCAGATAATAAGATATCAGCTTCTAATATTTCTTCTCCTTTTTTCGTTTTTACTGTAGCTTTAATTCCGTTTCCAGAAGTATCAACAGAAGTTACTTCTGAAGATGTCATGATTTTAATACCTGACTTCTTAAATGATTTTTCTAATTGTTTAGATACTGCTGCATCTTCAACGGGAACTATGCGTGGTAAAAATTCTACTACAGTTACCTCAGTACCCATAGAATTATAAAAGTAAGCAAACTCAACACCAATAGCACCAGAACCAACAATAACAATTTTCTTTGGTTGCTCAGGAAGTGTTAAAGCTTCTCTATATCCAATTACTTTTTTTCCGTCTTGTTTTAAAGCTGGTAATTCTCTTGAGCGTGCTCCTGTTGCAATAACAATATGATCAGCACTATATTCAGTAACGGTACCATCTTCTGCAGTAACATCAATCTTTTTACCTGCTTTTACTTTTCCGAAGCCATTGATAACATCAATTTTATTCTTCTTCATTAAAAATTTAATACCGTTGCTCATACCCTCAGCAACGTTTCTACTGCGTTTTACAACCTTAGTAAAATCTTTATCAGGATTTTCTACAGATAATCCATAATCTTCAGCATGTTTTAAGTATTCAAAAACCTGTGCCGATTTTAATAATGCTTTTGTAGGAATACATCCCCAGTTTAAGCAAATTCCACCAAGACTTTCTTTTTCAACAACTGCTGTTTTAAACCCTAATTGTGAAGCTCTAATAGCTGTAACGTAACCTCCTGGTCCAGAACCAAGAACTATAATATCATATTTACTCATTTGTAATGAATTTTTATATCGGTGAATTACATAAATTAGGTTTAATAGTTAAACAGAAATTAAAAACAGTGTAGGGTGAGTTTGGTTATGGAATAAGTTATGTTTTTAACAATTACTATGTTGTTGTAAAACATGTTGTTAAGGTTAGCATCAAGGCTTAATTGGTATGCTCTTACAAACTGGGTTAAATTATTTAAGAGTATTAAAGCGAGTAAGCACAGCGGTCAGTTTAATCCTGAATACTTGAGGTTGTAAATTCCAGCTGTGCTTAGCTTATTAAAGAGGGGCGTGTATTAGTGAAATAGCCTCTTTTGCTGTAACCGGTTTTGATTTTAAAAAGCCTTGCCCGTAATCACATTGGGTTTTTTGTAAAATAGTAAGTTGTTCAGCAGTTTCTATTCCCTCGGCTATAACAATAAGATCTAAAGAAATAGCCAAGGTTAAAATAGCATCTATTAACGGGTTAGCAGTAGTTTTTAAATTATCAATAAAGCTTTTATCAATTTTTAGCACATGAATAGGCAGTTGATGCAAGTAACCTAAGGCAGAGTAGCCAGTGCCAAAATCGTCTAGGCAAAGCAACACTTTTAAAGGCGATAATCCTTGTATAATTTGCGTCGCTAATTCTAAATTTTCAATTAACCCCGACTCTGTTATCTCAAGACACAATGAGCCTAATGGTAGTTGGTGTTTTTTATAAATTTCATGGAGCTGCTCTACAAACTCTAAGCTGGCAAAGTGTCGAGACGATACATTAACCGTGACACGTATAAAGCGATGACCTTGTTGTTGCCACAAAGCAATATGTTGCGCTGCGAGGTCGAGTAAATGCAAGTCTAAGTTAATAATTTGCCCGGTCTTTTCTGCAATTGGAATAAAGTCGCTCGGTGATACAAACCCTTTCTTTGGATGATGCCAACGTACGAGAGCTTCAAACCCTATAACTTCACTACTGTTAATAGTAAATATAGGCTGAAAATACAGTTCAAATTCATTATGCTCAATACCGTGCTGTAAGTCGTTTTCAAGATCTGCATGCGTTTTTAGCTTATTACGCATCACATTATTAAAAAATTTAACTTGACCACGTCCTGATGATTTTGCCTCATACATAGCCGCATCGGATTGTTGTAATAATACAAATGCTTCATCATTTTCGTTGCCACTAAATGCTACGCCAATGCTGGTGGACGGCTGCAGTAAATGGCCATCAATATTAACGGGTTCAGATAGTGCCGTTTTAATACGAGTCAGGGCAACGTTTACTTGATCACGATGACTAAGATTTTCCATGAAAATAGCAAACTCATCGCCACCTAAGCGAGAGAAAGTATCGGTATTGCGAACGGTTTCAGTAATAAGCTTACATATAGCAATTAAAAAGTGATCGCCTACTTCATGGCCTAATGAATCATTAATACTTTTAAAGCGGTCAAAATCCAGATAGAGCAGGGCATGAAAAGTGCCTTTTTTTGCGCGATTTAGGCGTAAAATTGCATGCTTCATCCTTTCTATTAATAGCGACCGGTTTGCAAGCCCAGTTAGCTCATCGTGCAGCGCTTTGTGCTCAAGCTCTTGACGAGCTAAATGCCGATCTATAACCATGCTTATTTGTCGACTTACATAGGTTAGCAACGAGCTATCATGTTCATTGTAATAATGTTGATTGTCATAGCTTTGCACGACAATAACGCCACTCATGCGCTCATTAACTTTAAAAGGCACGCCTAGCCATGAATCCGCTTGTTCACCTACTAGCTTAAAATGACCTTGTGCAATATGTTCAAAGTATTGCTGTTTATTGAGTAACAGTGGGCGTTCATTGATCAGCAAATAGTAAGAGGCTGTTTCTTTTAGTTGCTCTTTTGAAATAACTTTGTGGGTATTTGTTTGTACACCGCCTTCAACGGTATAAACAAAGTCGAGCGCGTCTT
>CAJXHW010000224.1 GCA_913054565.1 uncultured Kordia sp.
AAACTTAATAATTTTGAAAAAGCTAAAAGAGCTGGAAAAGATGCATTAGTAATTTCTGAAAAAGAAAATGCGTTAGAGAGTTTGATTAAGGCCACAAAGTTATTAAGAGATGTTTATCAAAGTGAGCATAACTGGCAAGAGGCGTTTAAACAAGAACAATACTACACCAGATTACGTGACAGTATACAAAATAATAAAATAGAGGAGTCAATAATTATTAAACAAACCACATTTGATCTTGAGCAAAAAGAGAAAGAAATAGAATTGTTGTCGGCTAAAAATGAATTACAAAAGATGACTCTAAAAAACAACAAAATTGTTTTATGTCTAGCAGTATTAGGTATCATACTCATTTCCTTAATAGCCTTGTTTACTAAACGGGTGTTAAATAAAAATAAAGATGCTTCAAAGCTGCTTATGCAGCAAAATGAAGAAAAACAGGTGATGATGAAAGAAATACATCATAGGGTAAAAAACAATTTACAGGTGGTTAATAGCTTACTGAGGCTGCAGTCTAAAGAAGTAAAAGATGAAAAAGTAGTAGAAATGTTTAGAGACACTCAACGTAGAGTACTTTCAATGGCTAAGCTACATGAAAATATGTACAGTACTGAAAATTTACGATTGATAAATGTAAAAAAGCACTTGTCAGAACTAGTATCTGACATTGTTAACAGTTATGGTTTAGAAAAAGAAATCAATGTAAAATTAAATATTATTGATGAGGAATTTAGTATTAAAACTTTACTGCCTTTAAGTTTAATTGTAAATGAAGTTATAACAAATACATTAAAGCATGCTTTTGTGAGCAGAGATAAAGGCAGTATTATTTTAGAATTAAAAAAGATTACTAATGAAGATTTTGAAATGATAATAGGTGATAATGGTATTGGTTTTCATCCATTAATTAAATCTTCTGGTTTAGGAACAAAGCTTATCAAGATGTTTTCTAGACAATTAAACGGATCCATTAAATTGTTAGAAAAAGAAGGGGCATTTTATGAGCTGAAGTTTAAAGTATAAAGTAAAATATAAGATAAACTATTGTTCTATGTGAATCTGATTTAAAGCAAATTAAATCTACTGTAAGGATAGTTTGTAATAGATTACATATATACAAGTTATAGCTGGAGTAACAGATTCAAGTAATTAATAGCTTATTGAGGTTTCAAGAGTCAAAAATAAACAATAAAAACTTCATACTTCAGACGGTGGCGTTGCTTATAAAATTATTTTTAAAGAGATAGGGCACACTTAATTTTAGTGAGCTTCTAGCCAATTATGACCTTGTCCTATTTCAACATCTAAAGGCACTAACATTTTAAATGCATTCTCCATTTCAGATTTCACCATTGTTTTTAGGCGGTTTTCTTCATCAATAGCAACATCAAACACTAATTCATCATGAACTTGTAGTAGCATTTTTGAGGCGTAATTTTCAGTTATTAGTTTTGAGTGAATTTGTATCATTGCTAATTTAATAATATCTGCAGCACTCCCCTGTATAGGTGCGTTTACAGCATTACGCTCATCAGCAGCACGTACAATAGCATTTTGTGAATTGATGTTTTTTAAATATCTACGACGTTGTGAAATAGTTTCTACAAAGCCATTATCTCTTGCCAAATCTACTTGATTAGCCATGTACGCCTTTAACTTTGGGTAAGATTTGTAATAATTATCAATTAACTCTTTTGCTTCTTTACGTGATATTTTTTGTTGTTGAGCTAACGTAAATGCGCCTTGGCCATAAATGATTCCAAAGTTTACAGCTTTAGCATTGCTACGTTGTTCGCGGGTTACTTCTTCAAGTGGTGTATTAAATACTTTTGCGGCAGTTGCAGAGTGAATGTCATCTCCGCTAACAAAAGATTCAATCATGTTTTCATCTTGGCTTAAAGCGGCTATAATTCGCAATTCAATTTGTGAATAATCTGCTGCAACTAAAATATGATTTGAATCTTTTGGTATAAAAGCTTTTCGCACCTGTCTTCCGCGTTCAGTTCTGATAGGAATATTCTGTAAATTAGGGTTATTAGAACTTAATCTTCCTGTGGCAGCTACCGCTTGGTGGTAATCTGTATGAATCCTGTTTGTTTTAGAGTTTACTTGGTTGGGTAAGGCATCAACATAGGTGTTTTGTAGTTTTATTAAACTTCGCCATGCTAAAATATCTTGTATAATTTGATGTTCATCAAGTTTACTCAATACCTCTTCAGAGGTTGAATACTGTCCGGTTTTGGTTTTCTTAGGTTTGTCAACCAGTTTTAAATCTTCAAAGAGTACCACTCCTAATTGTTTAGGGGAGGCCAAATTAAACTCTTTGTTTGCGGTGCTATAGATAGTTTTTTCTAACGCTTTAATGTCTTTAGATAAGTCTTCAGATAATCCATTTAAAAATTCAACGTCTAAATTTATACCTTCTAATTCCATAGCAGAAAGTACAGGAACTAAAGGCATTTCAATGTCATCAAATAATTTTTTAGTATCGGTTTCAATCAATTTTTCTTGAAACAATTGTTTCAATTGAAATGTAACATCAGCATCCTCAACAGCATATTCGGTCTGTTCATTTAAAGGTACTGTTCTAAATGATTTTTGATTTTTTCCTTTTTTACCTATTAAACTTTCAATTGTAATTGGTTGGTAATTTAAATAGGTTTCAGAAAGAACATCCATGTTATGGCGCATATCTGGATTTATAAGATAGTGAGCTAACATAGTGTCAAATAAAGAGCCGCTAACCGTTATGTTATAGTTGTTTAATACTTTAATATCATATTTTATATTATGAGCAATTTTTTCAATATGCTTAGCTTCAAAAAACGGTTTAAACTCTTCAATCAAATCTTGTGCTTTTTCTTGATTTTCAGGAAATGGAATGTAATACCCTTTGTGAGCTTCCCAAGAAAATGAGATTCCTACTAATTGAGCCTCAAAGGTGTTTAGGCTTGTTGTTTCAGTATCAAAACAAACAGATGTTTGTTTCATGAGTTGTTGTAAGAATAATTTTCTTGCAAAATTGGTATCTACAAATTGGTAGACATGAGGTGTGTTTTGAGCAGTTTTATATCCTGAAACAACCGTGTTGCCATCATCAGATGTAATGTCGCCACCAAATAAAGAAAATTGTGGGGCTACTGAAGTGTTAGTTGTTTTTTTAGCAATTGTTTTTTCAGTTGCTTCGGGAGTTTGCTCTGTTGTTTTTGTTAGGCCATAAATTTTTTCAAATGTGGTTTGTAAACGTCTGAATTCTAACTCTTGGAATAAAGAGGTTACTTCTTCTGCATTAGGCTTAGATACATAAAAATCATCTGCAACAAAGTTAACAGGGCAATCTAAAAGTATAGTTGCTAATTTTTTAGACAGGATACCAAGTTCAGCATTAGCTTCCACTTTTTCTTTCATTTTCCCTTTTAAATCTGCGGTATTTGCTAATAGGTTTTCCATTGAGCCATAGGCTTTCAAGAATTTTTTAGCAGTTTTATCACCAACACCTGGTAATCCAGGGATATTGTCTACGGCATCTCCCATCATACCTAAATAGTCAATAACTTGTTCAGGACGTTCAACTTCAAACCGTTCTTGGACTTCAGGAATTCCCCATATTTCAATACCATTACCCATCCTTGCTGGTCGGTACATAAAAATATTTTCAGAAACTAACTGAGCAAAATCTTTATCTGGGGTTACCATGTAAGTTGTAAAACCTTCTTTCTCGGCTTTTTTGGCAAGTGTTCCAATTAAATCGTCGGCTTCATATCCGGCAATTTCTATAATAGGAATGTGCATGGCTTTTAAGATGTCATGAATTATAGGTATAGCTATTTTTATGGCCTCAGGGGTTTCTTGTCTATTGCCTTTGTATTCTGGGAATAGGTCGTTTCTTAAGTCGCTTCCACCTTTATCAAAACACACAGCTAAATACTCTGGTTTGTCTTTTCGGAGTATTTCAAACAAGGAGTTTGTGAATCCCATAACTGCAGAAACATCCATTCCTTTTGAGTTGATTCTTGGATTTTTAATTAGTGCATAATACCCACGAAAAATTAATGCAAATGCATCTAATAAAAATACTCTTTTCTCTGCTGACATAATTGAAAATTGAATTCTGAAAGGTAAAAATATAAAAACCAAC
>CAJXHW010000225.1 GCA_913054565.1 uncultured Kordia sp.
CAAAGTGATTTGCTACTTTTAGAATATTATCTAAGGTTGCATTTTTACCATTTTCGATATTCTGAATGGTCGTGCGTGACATATCTAATACCTCAGCAAGTTCTTCTCGTGATAAGTCGTGCTCTTTACGTTGTTGTTTACAAAGCTCTCCAATCTTTATTTTCACATCTTTTATTGTGACTATTTCTAACATAATACAACCATTATTATGGTCAAATATAGTGTTTTTAACGTAGAATAACCAATATAATGGTTTTTTTTGTTTTAAACTTTAAAGGTTGTAATGTCTAAAATATTAGTCTCGCTTATCTGCACATGACTTATCAAAAGCTATTAAATTGAAGAGTTGCCGCATCCTTGACCGTACTCTGTTTCCATAACGTTCTTCTAGTTCTTGCGCGTTGAGGTTTGTAGTGGCATGAGTTAGTATCTTGTTTTTCAACAATAACTCATAACGTGATAATAACACTTCTCCCATGACATTGCAATCTTTTCCGAAGTGTCTGCCGAGTGGTTCTACACCAAGATCATCAAAACAAAATAATTTGTTATTACCAAACTCCTCAATTGTCTTAAAACCAATGTTATTAAATCCGAATGTGATGTTCCTGGTAGGAATGACTTCATAAGGTCTGAAATGCGGGACTATATTGCGGAGCAATCTCATTAAACTGGTTTTTCCACACCCTACAGGTCCCGATAATAAAATGCCTTTGTTGAGGTCGATTCCGAACCTCTCACAGCTTGCGTGATCTTTAATAAAATATACGCATAGCTTATACAGAATTTGCATATCGTCTTCATAGATTTTGAAGTTCTTTCCGAAGAGTAATTTTCCCTTGATTTCTAAATAGATCAATATTTCATTGAAATTGTAATGAATGTGATCGGATTTTACTATTCCGATTTGGTATTGGGTTGCTCCTTCGGTTATTATGTGAGGTAAGGGTTGGTTCATAGTGGTGATTTAAAATGTTCTGTTCATTTTTTTCTTGATAAAAAAACGAACCAAAAAAATCAATTCTCTAATTAGGAAATTACTTCGTACCATTCGCTTTCAAATCTTCATGCGTCATGCTACGCACCGCAATTCCGATTCTTCGCTCTTTATTTCTGATAGAGACAAAATGTTTTTAATGCCGTAAGCCATATTCTATGGCGGTAATTTTTTTACAGCTAATTTTTAAAAATTTCAAAACTTGTTTACCTGCTTATGATTCTCTGTGTGCGATTCTGAATCAAGTTCAGAATGACGTCATTCAAAGTGGTTCACTGTAGTTTTTATCTTTTGATACTTTTAGGTTGTCCTGATTATGGTCATGTGCTTTTGGTGGTTTTAGTTCATTAGCTTTTAAAATCCATTTTCGGGCTGTGGCCTTCCAATTGGTGATTGTTGCTTTTCCAGAAATTTTCCAATCTATGCCTTCGTAATGATTGAAGAACATTTGTGCTTCTTTTTTAGTGCTCTTTTCTTTTTTAAAAAAAGCAATAACTTCATTTTCATTTTGAGGTTGCGCCCCTTTGTTTTTATTTATTATATGTTTATTAATGTTTATATTAGATACCAGCGCTTGTCCACTGCTTGTCCCGATATTGGTACGGTGTGAGTCCACTACTTGTCCAGTACTTGTCCCAAAATTGGTCAACCTAATTTGACTACCTTTAAACGGATTATGAGAGGGTAAATAACTGATGTAATTCCAATTATTCAAGTCGCGAATACATCTGTGATAAGTTGTTTTAGAGCCTATTTTAGAGCATTGCATGACCTCATCACGAAAAATGTAAAACACCTCAACAAATCGGTTGCTGTTCCATAATTTAAATAGGGCCATATAAAGGCTAACATGAGAGGGGTTTAGCCTATTGTCTTGCTCTATTTTTAGAAATGCATTGTTGAGGTGCTTGATGTAATTAATTTCTGACATGCGGCTATTAGCTCTTGAATTTATTCTCTTGTAGGATTCTTAATATTTCACTGTAATCGTACAAGATGATGCCGCCAATTTTAGTGAAGGGTAAGGTTCTGTTGATGCGTAAATTTTGTAGAGTGCCTGGGCTTATTTTTAGCATTTCCATGACCTCAGCAGATTTGAGGTATTTTTTGGTTTTTACTGTCGTTTTTTCTTGAAGTAACTTTTTAAGTTCTTCTAATAATTCTAGTTTGAAATCGTAAAGATCTTCAGTTGTAATAATTGTTGCTGCCATTGTAAAACGGTTTTTAAGGTTGTTAAAAAGCCCCTACGAGAGTAGAGGCTAGGGCAATTTTATAGTTGCCACGATTTGACTTTCGTTTTACAAAGTTGGTGGGAATTATTATGATTTCTTCGGTAGTTGTTCGTTACTACCGAAGAAATTTAACATTTTTGAAGATGAATTTTATGGCGGATATTACTTGTTGTTATTTGCTGTCTTCATAGCTCATTCTAGTTTCTAAGCTTGTTTTTAATTTGTCTAAGAATTTTGTTTTGTCAGTCTCTCTACTTTTAATTTCTGAATATGTTTTGTACACATTACCTAAATCTATGTCAAAAAGTGTACTACACACATACGCCATTTTACTGATTTCAGCTTGTCCGTTTCTAATTGCTCCAGAGGCTTGTAGGGCATAAATGATTTCAATGAGATCAGTTTTAGAGGCTGTCCAAGACAAATTGTTAAGTATCGCAGGACTGACTTCTTCAATGGTACTTCCGGATTCTATTTTCTTTAATAAGAGCAGTTCGTCGTTATAAAAATTGACCAATAGGTCATACGCAATAAATTTTCCAACTAGGTTGTCATGACTTGTAGAGAATTCTGGGTCTGAGAAATGTCTTGAGCTATCATTTACGATGTCTAAATCATTGTTACCACGGATAAAATAAATATGATCTAGACTATCTTCTTGATGCTTATAGTAATTCCAGAAAATTAGTTGTTTCTTTTTGCAGTCTTCTAATTTTTCTAATCGTTTGTGTATAAACAGCCGTTGTTTGTTGAGGTCTGCTGTTGGTTTTTCCATCATGTAAGCATGAAGCTTTACGAAATACTTTAAATACCCTAGAACAAAAGGTTTATCAGCTTTAAAAAAGTGTATTTCAGACTTTGAATTAGGGAAGTTATTCATATCTCTAATTTTAAGTCTAAGCTTGTATAAACACTCTTTAGATGTTGCAATTCCTTTGTTTAAGTTCTTAAAATCTTTTAATTCAATACTCTGCAAACGAGCCATTTCTTTATAAAATGGCTTCATAATTTGGGTGATTTCATGCATGATTTATAGGTTTAATTAGTTGCTATAAATTATTAATCTTTAAAAAGACACGCAACAAAAAAGCATAAAACCTTACATTTTAACACATGTTAATTCGTTCTTTTTAATGTGTTTTGCTCTTGATTAGTCTTTAATACCACCCTAAGTTTATTCATGTCATTACTTACTTTATTCTCCAAAACACGCGCATAAATTTGTGTAGTTGCAATTTTAGAATGCCCTAATAATTTTGAGACTGTTTCTATAGGCACACCGTTAGACAACGTAACCGTTGTCGCAAATGTATGTCTGGCCATGTGAAACGTTATATTTTTAGAAATACCGCAAATCATTGCTATTTCTTTTAAATACACATTCATTTTTTGGTTTGAAATTACAGGAAAAACAGTGTCAGTTACTAAAGATTTTGCACATCCAATATACTTCATCATCAACTCTTCTGCAGTTATCAAAATCGGTATTCTGACTCTAGTATCTGTCTTTTGCCTCTTGGTCATAATCCATTTATTACCATCTATACCTATGACAATGTTATCCTCTGTAAGCTGCATAACATCTGTATATGATAAACCTGTATAACAACTAAAAACAAACATATCTCTGACAGAAGTTAATCTCTCTGTATCAAACTCCTTTTCAATAATAACTCGAAGCTCAACATCTGTCAGAAATTCACGTTCCACTTTTTTATATGATGGTTTAAATTTTATAAATGGGTCCTTATCTAACCATTCCATTTTATAGGCTAATGAAACCATTTTACGCAACCTTTGAAGATGTTTCATTACAGTATTATGCCCCATAGATTTATCAAATCCTATTGGAATGTATAACCGTAAAAACCTTTAGATCGGAAGAGCGTCGTGTAGGGAAAG
>CAJXHW010000226.1 GCA_913054565.1 uncultured Kordia sp.
AGATTTTGTTTTTTTATTTAAAATTCATCAAAAACCCTTTTCATTTTATATAATCTTATCGATTTTAAATGAAAGACCTCTAAGATTCTATAATACTAATAGTTCTAAATTTATACGCAATTTGTATTAGCTTTTCAATAGCTGATGCCTTCCAATATTTAGTACTTTTAAGTTCATGCCACATTAAGGATTCTCCTTTATTCAACAAGTCAATCATTTCCATAACGAACTTGGATTGTTTTACAACAGTTTTTTGTCCTCGCATAAACAAAAATGTTTCTTCACCTTGAGAGTAATACTCAATTTTAAATTTGGCGTTTTTTAATTTGATTTTGGCATCTTTCGAAATATCTCTAAACTTATCGCTTACTTCCGAGTGTTCTCTAGCTCGAATGAATCCTAAGAAACCACAGTTACTTCTTCGAGCATAACACATATCATTGAAGCTTTTCTTTAACAAGTCTCGCATGGTAAGGTTTAAATCATTAGCGGAATATTGCAAGTCTTTTAAAATCCCTTGTGTAAAATCATCATGTTGATCAATATTATATACTGGTAAAATATTGGCTCCTCTTCCTCGAATTTTTCCTGACATAGCTGCGGCTGCTATACCAAATAACATTTGTTGTAACAACTCTGTTTTGGTAAGATCACTCATATGAATTCGAATCTTATAATAAAATCCTTCATGCTCTATAATATACATTCCTCTATTGGACATGACTGCTATCTGATCTTGAGATACTTTATATTTCTCTGAATGATTCATCAAGTAATCGGTAAAGTTTTGAACTTTCCCTTTTTTCTTAATTAAACCACCAACTTCTTGTTGTTTTTGGGGAGTCCATTCATATATTGTCTGATTGGTTTCTCCAATATTAATAGTAAATTTCTTTTTTTGAGTTAAATCTTCTTCCAAACCGTCAGGTGACCATTTATGATCTCCAAATTCCAACGATACTCCTATACCGCCTAAAGGAATTCCTTCCGACACCAATACTGGATGCAAAAATTCTTGCAACACATAATGTAGTTCGTCAGATAATGCAATGCATGTATCTAATTTTAGAACCAATGTTTTATCTGGTTGAATCCTATTTTTCCATGCTTCAATACTTTCATCTGCATTTTTCGGATTATCTGACAAAAATCTAAACGGATCCGAAATTATTCCACCATCAATATAAATTTTCATGATCCCTAAATCTTTTGGTGTATTCATGAAGTTATTTATGACAGAAAGAACACTATTTTTTAGTGTATGATAAGATGATGTTGTTTCCGATAATTGAAAAACACTTGGAGTTTCTAAATTGTTTGATTTTTGGATAATGTTATTCCAAATTACATCATCTGTATACTCCAATATGCTATTTTGAATTTGATTTTCCATTTTAATTATTTTTCAATCTGTAATACACAATTTTCTATAAATATCTCAAGAATTCGCATTCCAATGCCTTCTGGCCAATCAACAAATAAAGAGTCAATTAAGTTCCCTACAGTATCTGTTTTTCTTTCGTTTATTCGTTCAATGAGTTTTACAATATCATCATGATATGCAAGATCTATCTTATCTGCTCGGTGAAATATTTTTAATACATCTTTATGTTTTGCGAATCGTATTGGTGAAATGATTAATGATACTTTTTGTTTTTCATTAATATCATAATCCAATTCAAACTTGTCTTTAATTGTTCCTCTATCATACCAATCATTACTAATTAGAGCATTAGTATAATCTTGAAGTTGATCTTCCATGAATTCGCAAAATGTACTATTTAGTACGTCTATATCTATACTTTGTAAAAGATTTTCTAGTTGGCCATCATTTTCACATCCTTTGTAGTTTTTCAACTGTACGATTTCTTCTAACGTTGGGTCATCTATATCACTTATTACATCTTTTACACCACTACTGTAAACTCCGTTAAAAAGTCCATCAACCGTTGTATAATTAAACCAAACTGTTAATCCTATTGAGATTTCTTGTGACCTTCCTACATGGTAAAAGTTCCATGGCATGAAAAATATATCTCCATCATCAAAGGAATAATCATAGCTTGTAAATGGTAAGTATGGTTCCGTATTCATCTCATTTTCTCGACCATTAAGTTTGTCTTTATAATGACTTTGTTCCCACATATACATTTGCTTACTTCCTGGACCTAAATGAAAGTGCATTACAAAAGATCCTGTATGATCTTGATGAATTCCTATTGGTGTCCATCCATAATTTCCCATAAATATTGAAAAATTAATCCCTCCTAATGGAGGTTTATTATCGAGAAGCGGTTCAAAATATTTAGAGATTAAATCTCTAGTTTTCTTACTATATCGTTGTCCATCATTTAAAATAATACCAAATGTTTTATCTCCAAAAATTCGTTTACACCAAGGAAGAAAATCTGTTTCATTTTTCATTGGATCTTCGACAATCCTTTTTTCTAAATCCGTACTTATTTCTCCATCACACCAAACTCTCCATGCTAATAATTCTTTCTCATATTTCAAATTTTGAAACTTTTCAAATATAGAATCTCGCAACTCACTTACATCATTATTAAATATATTTTTCCTAGTAACAGGGAAAGACATATTACCGGTACTTTTTCTAAATTCTTTCCACCAATCTCTCGAAAATGGTTTTGTCTTGACATCTAATTCCATGAGATAAATTATATTTCTTAACAAATCTATAATGAATAATCATAATTATGACGATGTATAACCTTACATTATGTAAGGTTAAAGCTTATTTTATCATTTATAAAATCTTATTTGAAATTTACTAACCTATTGTTTTAGATAGGCTTACCACATTTATATGGAAACAATTTCTATTCATAGAACAATAAATTGATTAAAAAGACAATTTAGTTTTTGAGAAAAAATCGTACGTGACTAACAATACAAAAGTGTGATTTTTCATCTTTTCTATATCGTTCTTAAAAAGATAGTACTACAATGCTTTATCAATCGAGTTCTTTAAAATTCCATCCAGAAATCGATAAAACATAAGCCATTAACATTAGGCACTAAAAGTCTTAATATTTAGATTATAGGAGTACCTTTTTTCAAGTTTTAAACACTTAAAAGACAACTATTAAAAATAATAGAAACAATGGAGTACAAGTATAAAAAAAGCAAACCAGAGTTCACTTTTCAATTTTAGTTATTTTGGATTAACATCAAGTATCAATAACACATCCTCTACAATGAATAGGGTCGCTAGTTGGATCATCATTTGTGTAATAGCCTTCTTTTACAGAAGTTGAATAAAAGTTAGAAAGTATTTTGTTTGATTTGTATAATTAATTATAACTCATTCCATACAATGATCGTAAATACCACAACAACCAATAACTCTAAGCCATGAAATACTTTCTTATTTTTTATTGTTTTTACTAAAACCCAATCGAATAATAAGCCTCCAAACCCTATTAAAATAAATTTCATCATAAACGAAATTTTAGAGATTCCTCCATACATGATAAGCTGCCAATCTGCTATTATTAGAATCAAACAACTAACCAAATAAATAACAAAATATACTTTTAAGATGGTTAAACTTTTCATTTATACTTGATTTAATATATTTCAATTATGTAAATACAAAGAAAGAGAGACCCTACTCATCGTCTCTCTTTCAGTAAAATAGTCGTGCCTTAAACGACTACTCGAAAACTTACACTTTTAGGGAATATGTAAAGTAAGAATTGTTGTTACTAATTAATCTGTTTTTTTTTGCATATGCCATATCATTAAGCGTATTGCTTGACGTTTAGCTCTTGGCATAGATTCTTTAAATATTGACTTATTTTCAAATCTTTTTATAAGATTCCCTTTAAAAGAAACTAACCATGTATATTTAGCTTTGTCTAAATATTTAACTACTAAATGATACCCATCATTTGTAATGGTTTCTTTTTGTCTTTTTGTTCCTATCCATTTCATATACTATTCAAAATTTAATTTTTAGAGAGATCGAACACCATATTTTATCTTAAACATGACTATATACATCTTACCAGTAATTAAAATCAAACTAATAGCCTAATGAGTTTATTTTAATAGTATTATCATTTATTTTTAGTTTAAAAAATGGTGCT
>CAJXHW010000227.1 GCA_913054565.1 uncultured Kordia sp.
CACTCAAATCATATACAGTGGCGCCTTGTAACTGTCTCTCTAAAATGCTACTTCCAGCTGCACTTCGATAACCACCTGCGCAATGCACTACAATCGGCTTATCTGTTTCAATAGAACTTGCACTATCTCTAAGCTCGTTTAGAGGATGTGAATTTGCACTTTCAAAGAATTTTTCTTCTTCAACCTCTCCAGTATTTCTAATATCGATAATTGTATAGTTGTCTGGATTTGCTTTGAAGTCTTTCAAATCCAATTCTTCGGTTTTAATCAAATTCTCGTTACTAAGGGTTATGATTTCTTTGAGCTGTTTTTCATATCCAATCTTTGCAACCCTATTAAGCATATATTCTTTAGAATTTTCACTATCTATAACTAAAGTAAAAGCTTCTTCTGGCTCTATAATTGCACCTAACCAAGTTTCAAATTTTGCATTTTCTGAAACTGCTTGTATGTTTATGCTTCCAGTTAGATGACCTTTTTTAAATGTAGCCTCCTCTCGCATATCAACAATTAATCCTGTAGCGGTTGCTTCTTTTTTAAACGGAACTCTGTTTATGGCAGGTTCTAAGCTTTCTGCACCAGCTTTATTGATATCTACATCAAATCCAAAATAGGAAGGTATGAAAGGCTGCCCATCAAGTATAGTTGACATAAAGTCTTCTTTGGACTGCTTTTGAAACGCCCAATTATCTCTTCGTTCATCTGCCAGAGTACTGCTGGCAGCATTGCTTAGGTTTTTACCACATAAAGAACCAGATCCGTGCGCTGGATAAACTACAGCATCGTCTGGTAAATCATTTAACTTTGTTGTTACGGTGTCATACATCATTCCAGCAAGTTCTTCACGTTTTGCTTGCATATTTCCAGCTTTTTCACGTAAATCTGGACGTCCTACATCTCCTATAAATAAGGTATCTCCAGTAAAAAGTGCTGTATCGTTTCCTTCAGTAGCAACAATTGTAATACTGTCTGGTGAATGACCTGGTGTATTAAGAGCTTTTAAAATGCAATTACCAACGTTTAAACTATCGCCATCATCAAATGTTTCGTGTGGATAATCTGCACCCAGTTTTTCACTATTATAAATAGTTGCACCAGTTTCTTTATGAATTTGTAAGTGAGAGCTCACGAAGTCTGCGTGAGGATGCGTCTCAATAACTGCAGTAATTTTTGCATCATTCGCTTTCGCGAAAGCGTAATACTCTTTAGGATCACGTTCTGGATCTATTATTGCCATTTCGCCATTACTGACTATTGCGTATGAGTAATGTGCTAAAGGCTTGTATTCAAATTGTTTTATTTTCATTGAATTTAGTTTTAAGATTAAAAAAGGGCTTTAGTAATCGTACGTAAAGCCCTTAGTTTCATTTTAGATATCTTTTTTTGCAAGATACCAAGTGACTTTTTCTACAGAATCATCTGCTAATCGCTCGTTGAGTGCGTCTAGTGATTTTGGTGGTGGACAAATTGCTTTATCGCCACGTTTCCAATCTAAAGGCATAGCTACTTTATGCTCATCAGATACTTGTAATGCGTCTAAAGCACGTAGTATTTCATCCATATTACGACCTACATTAAGTGGGTAATACATTATTAGACGTATCTTTTTAGACGGATCTATAAAGAATACCGCTCTTACTGCTGCTGTCTCACTTTCGTTAGGCTGTAACATTCCGTAAAGCTTTGAAACCTTCATATCAATATCTGCTATGATAGGGAAGTCAAAGTAAACACCTGTATTTTCTCTTACGTTCTGTACCCAACCTAAATGCGCGTGAATACTATCGATACTTAGTCCTAAAAGCTCAGTGTTAAGTGCGTCAAATTCTCCCTTTCGCTGGGCAAAACCACTCATTTCAGTAGTACAAACTGGTGTAAAATCGGCTGGGTGAGAAAACATTACTATCCATTTGTCTTTAGCAAAATCAGACATTTTAATGTTCCCTTTTGTAGTAACTGCTTCAAAATCTGGCGCAGTATCACCTATTCTTGGCATTGAAATAATCTGTTCCTGTAATAAATTTTCGTTATTCATAGTATAGTTTTTAATTATTGTTATTGTTTCACACTATAAAGATACACTATGATTAAAATACTCACTGTAACCTGTGTTACACACGACTCTAATTAACTTTTTTTAACATATTGAGATAGCTCTAAAATACATACTGAAAACAACGTTCAAAGGGCTTTAGGAAGAAATCTACCCGTTTTTTTCACATACTCTGGATACTCGGAAAAAACTGAAGAAAGTTTTTTTTCTTCATATTTGGACTTATAGAAAAACAAAACGAGTAAAGTTATTGTAATAAGAATCTTATATCCTGATCCAGAATATAAACCATATCCCAATAACGTACTTAAAATACTTGTATAAATAGGATGTCTTATATATTTATAAAGTCCGGTCTCAATAAGTTTACCTCCTGTGATAGGAGTAGGAAATGGCGATAAATTTTTATTGAGTTGAATTACACTCAACAAACCCATCAAAATTCCTAAAGAGATGAGTAAAATGCCTATTAGATTAAGAATGGTTCCACTAGCAAACGTTATCACAGTTACTTGAATAATATAGACAGCAAAAAGCATAAACTGAATACCTACATAAAAATAGTCGCTATTTGTCTTTTTCATTTGGCTTACTGTTTCTTAAGAGTACAGAAAATAAAATTTTGCAATGTATCAAATGGTGTAAGATGATCTTGTTCTACACACAATTCCTTTTTAAATAACGGCTCAAATAGCGCCTTAATAGAATCCTCGGAATATTGCGTAATTGGAATTCCGCTGCATTTCTTTGGACCTGTTTTAGAAAACGTCCCAAGAATTACTGATCCATTTGAGGTTACGCATTTGTCAAGTCCTTTAATGTATTTCTCAATACCCTTTTGGGAAGTAATAAAATGAAAGGCGGCTCTATCGTGCCACACGTCAAAGTGATCCTCTGATTTAAAATCTAAAATATCAGAAACAATCCATTTTACCTTATCTGCTTTGCTGCCCAATCTATTTTTTGCTTTGGCTATAGCCTTTTCTGAAATATCCAATACAGTAATATTTGTGTACCCAGCTTTTAGAAGATAATCAACTAATAAGCTATCGCCTCCACCTACGTCAATAATTGATGCTGTCTTTTCAATAGACAGTTTATTAATAAAATCTATTGATATCGTTGGTTTTTCTTGAAACCAACTTACTTGATTGGGTTCTTTATTTTGATAAATCGTATTCCAATGCTCTTTCGTACTCTGTGTCATTAGGTATGGCTTCACTTAAAGAAGCGGAATGGAGCAAACAAATTCTAATCGAAGAGGCCAAAGCTCGTGAAGCTGCTGCCCTAATGCAAGCTAAAGCGCGTGTTACATTAGCAGAAGCTGACGGTAAAGCTAAAATTGTGCAAGCTAAAGCCGAAGGTCAAGCTGACATTGAGCGCGCAAAAGCGGCTGCAGAAGCTAATAAAATTATCGGTGAATCTTTGAAAGACAACGAGGCGTACCTTCGTTATATCTGGATCAAAGGCTTACAAGACAGTAAAGGTGAACGTATATATATTCCAACAGAAGCTGGCTTACCTATTCTAGAAGCTGGTAAAGCTGGTAAAGCTGGTAGGTAGTAACGTACTTATAACAAGTGACTATGGTGTCAATTCCTAATTTTAAACCATTTTAGGATCCCACATGACACCATCTCTCACCATAGAATTTATGATCACTACCAGCTTTCGTATACACGCAATAATGGCTACTTTTTTAGGCTTTCCTGTTTTGACCATATGTTGATAAAGGTCTTTAAATTTAGAGTTGCACTGAATGGCTGACATCATCGCCATATACATGGCAGTTCTTATTTTAGGTCGGCCGCCACGTATCATTCGCTTACCTTGATACACGCCACTTTCACGATTAAATGGGGCTACACCCACTAAAGAAGCTGCCTCTTTGTTGTTCACATAACCTAGCTCAGGCATATCACTAAGCAAGTTAAATGCGACCACATTGCCAACACCAGGCACACTTTGGATAATGGCATTTTTTGCTTTGTATTCGTCACATTGTTCAGTCAGTTATTGAAGTTTTAAAT
>CAJXHW010000228.1 GCA_913054565.1 uncultured Kordia sp.
AAAATCATTTTGATTGTAAAAATTATAGATTGCAGTCAATTAAAAATCTTTTAAAATATATAGCTACGATGAAAAAATGGAGATTGAGTAATGATTTTTCGCTAAAAAATAATATCCGATGAACTTTAGTTTAATAGTTTGCACATATATGCGCCCCAAAGCATTGGTAGTATTACTGAATTCGGTTAAAATACAATCTCTTTATCCAAATGAGGTTATCATTGTAGATGGTTCAACAAATTCACTAACTAAAGAAATATTAGAAATAAATAATTTTAAAAACTTACTTTATTATAAAGTAGATGATTCCGAAAGAGGTTTAACTCGTCAACGTAACAAAGGGATCTCTTTATTAGATAAACAATCGGAAATTGTTTGTTTTTTGGATGATGATACTATATTAGAAGAAGACTATTTTGAAAAACTTTTAAGTACATATCTAGAATTCCCTGAAGCCTTAGCTGTTTGTGGTTATATATCAAATGCTATCGAATGGAGAAAAACGAATATACCTCCAAATAAGAATGAGTTTACACTTGATGGATATACAAGAAATGAAGGAAGTAGATATCAAATGAGAAAATTCTTTGGTTTGTTGGATGATACACCACCTGGTTTTATGCCGAGTTTTTCAAATGGTAGACCGATATCATTTATTCCTCCTTCTGGAAAAACTTATCGGATTGAACAAATGATGGGAGGAGTTTCTTCTTATAAGAAAAAAGTATTTGAGGACTTTACTTTTTCGACCTATTTTGAAGGTTACGGCCTTTATGAAGATGCTGATTTTTCGTTACGCCTTTCAAAAACAGGAAGTTTGTTTGTAAATACCTTGGCTAAGTTAGAACATCACCACGATGAATCGGGGAGGCCAAATAAATTTGAATATGGAAAAATGGTTGTTAGGAATGGATGGTATGTATGGCGAGTGAAATATGAATCTCCAGCATTAAAAGCTCGTTTTAAGTGGAACTCACTAATGTTATTATATATTGTAATTCGTTTTGTAAATGTAATTACTACAAAAAAAAGGAGAGAGTCGTTTACAGAAGCTTCGGGTAGATTGGTAGGGCTGATTAACCTTATTTTTAGCAAACCAAAAGTACAGAGATGAAGTTTTGTATCATAAGTGCAGTTGTTCATAAAGAGTCTGAGGGATTATTCTACGGCTATGAGCCTTATGTGCGTGAAATGAATTTATGGTTAAAGTATATAGATGAATTAGTTGTTGTAGCACCATCAATTCAAGGACCTGCAAATTCCGTTGAGCTTCCATATCAGCATAAAAACATTACTTTTTTAAATATTCCTAGTTTTGACATTACCAGTCTCGTAAACACAATCAAGGCTGTTTTTTTGATGCCTATTATCTTTTATAAGATTTTTAGAGCAATGAAATCATCAGACCATATCCATTTAAGGTGTCCAGCAAATATTTCTTTATTGGGTTGTCTCGTGCAAATTCTTTTCCCTAAGAAGCCTAAAACTATAAAGTATGCAGGAAATTGGGATCCTAATTCTAAGCAGCCTTTGTCTTATAGGATTCAAAAAAAGATTATATCAAATACTTTTTTAACTAAAAACGCTAAAGTATTGGTTTATGGTGAATGGGAAAATCAATCAAAAAATATTGTTCCCTTCTTTACGGCTTCGTTTTCAGAAAATGAAATTTGTATTAATGAAAACAAAAATTTAAATGATCAAATAAAGTTTCTTTTTGTAGGGGCTCTTACAAAAGGAAAACAACCGTTATTAAGTTTGAAGTCAGTTCATAGATTATATGAAGAAGGTTGTAATGTTCGTCTAGATATATATGGTGAAGGGACAGAAATGCAATGCGTGAAAGATTATGTAGAGAAACATTCTCTCAATGAAATAGTTGTAATTCACGGAAATCAATCTAAAACTATACTTAAGAAAGCATATAGAGATGCTCATTTTTTAATTTTTATTTCTAAATCAGAAGGTTGGCCAAAGGTAGTTGCAGAATCTATGTTTTATTCTTGCTTACCAATATCTTCTAATGTTTCATGTATACCCTATATGTTAGGTTATGGAGAAAGAGGATCAATAATTACAAATACAAATGTTAATGAGATTGTAAAGGAAATTAAGTTTTATATTGATACTCCTAAAGTCTATGAAGATAAAATATTGAAGGCAAATGTTTGGTCAAATAAATTTACGTTAGAATTTTTTGAAAGAGAAATTAAAAAAATATTAATTGATAAATAAAAAATCAGTCATACAATTAATTGATTCTTTGAATGTTGGTGGAGCAGAAATGATGTCTATCAACATTGCAAATTTATTGCATCAAGAAGGCCATGATTCTCACATATGTGTTACAAGGAAAGAAGGTGATTTAAAAAAAAGATTGAATAATAACGGAAAGTATGTTTTCTTAAACAGAACTAAAGTAATCGATTTAAAAGCACTTAAAATTTTAGTAAATTATATCCGAACACATTCAATTGAAATTATTCATGCTCATTCTACCTCTATATTACTAGCAGTAATGGCTAAGTTAGTTTGTTGGGATTTGAAAATTATTTGGCATGATCACTATGGTGTTAGTGAAGATCTTACTAAGAGACCTGTCATTTTATTAAAAGCATGCTCATTTTTTACAACATCTATTTTATCTGTAAATAAAAATTTAAAAGATTGGGCTGATAAAAAAATGATATGCAAGGATGTTCAGTATTTCCCAAACTTTTCCGAATTTACGAACCTAGAGGAGGTTACTAGTTTGTATGGAATTCCAAATAAGAGAATTACTATGGTTGCTGCTATTAGAGAGCAAAAAGATCATATGAACTTATTAAAAGCTTTTTTTAATATTGGACAGAATTATTCGGAATGGACTTTGCATATTGTAGGGGAACATGCTGATAAAATTATACTAAAAAAAATGAATGAGTACATTTTAAAAAACTCATTATCGACTAAAGTGTTTTTTTATGGTGGAAGAAACGATATTAAAAATATTTTAAATCAAACGACTATAGCTGTATTGTCGTCAAAATCAGAAGGGCTACCTTTGGCGTTATTAGAATATGGTCTTTCTAAAACACCATCTATATCAACAAGAGTTGGTCAATGTCCTGATGTCTTGTTAGACAATAATTTACTTGTTGAAAAACAAAACCCAGATGAGTTAGCCAATGCTATAATTGAATTAATTAATTCTGAGGATTATAGAAAAAGAGCAGCAAATGAATTGCACAGTACAGTAGTTAGCTTATATTCAAAAGAATGTTATTTTTATAAATTACTAAAAGTTTATTCTGGTGATTAATGTGTTTGGTTTTAATAGATTGATCTTAATAGGTTTCCACCTACTACTTGGATTTGCCTTTACATTGCCAATGATTCCCGGGTTTTATGGACTTTTAATAATTGTCTTAGGTTGTTTAAGTATTATTCTTAATAAGAATAAAAATAATGAGGCGTTACTTTTTGCGTCTTATTTAGTTGGAGCTGAAGTTTTTTTAAGAATGACACAAGGAGTTGTGCTTTACGAAACAGGAAAGTATGGTGTTTTATTATTTCTAATAATTGGTGCTTGGTTAGGTAAAAACACAAACAAACCTAATTTATCTTTTGTTTTTTATATCCTATTAATGCTACTCGGAATAGTTTTTACATCTGTTCCTGAAGGAGAATCAATAAGAAAGGCAATAGTTTTTAACTTAAGCGGCCCTATACTGTTAGGTTTTTGTGCTATATATTTCTATAAAAGAATTGTAAATAAAGAAACTATTTACAAAGCTTTATTTGTAATGTTATTGCCTATATTAAGTATGTCTTCTTATCTTTACTTTAGGACACCGAATATAGAAGAAATTGTGTTTGGTGGTGTAGCAAATTTTTATACTTCTGGAGGGTTTGGTCCAAATCAAGTGGCTACTGTTTTGGGACTAGGGATTTTTATTTCTGGTGTTTTCCTTTTTTCTCGAAAAAAATTAAGCGGATTTCTTTTAATTGATTTAATCATATTAATTTATTTAACCTACAGAGGACTTTTAACATTCTCAAGAGGTGGGCTTGCCGCAG
>CAJXHW010000229.1 GCA_913054565.1 uncultured Kordia sp.
ATAATTTATTATTTTTACAAAAACTTTTAAATCATGAAAAAAATATTTATAGCATCAGTACTAGCATTGTCAACAGTGCTTTTTGTATCCTGTGATAAAGGAAATGCTTCTTCTAAGGTAAAGAAAGAAAATTTAGAGAGTGCAAAAAAGAGAGATGTAGAAATTAGCAAAGGAGCGGCCTTGATTAAATTTGATAAAACTGAATATGATTTTGGAACCGTAAATGAAGGAGATGTAGTTGAAGCTGAATTTGTTGTAACAAACTCTGGGAATACTAATTTAGTAATTACTAACGCTCAACCCTCTTGTGGATGTACAGTTCCTGAATGGCCAAGAGAAGCGATTAAACCAGGAGAGTCGTCTAAAGTATTAGCCAAGTTTAATACTGCAGGGAAACCAAATAAACAATCAAAAACAATTACTTTAATAACAAACACTGCTTCTGGTAGAGAGGTGTTACGAATTAAAGGAAATGTAACTCCAAAAGCGAAATAATGATATTTGAAACTATTTTTTTACAAACTGAATCTTCTGGATTAATGTCAATGCTCCCTTTTTTAGCAATGATAGTTGTGTTGTACTTTTTTATGATAAGACCCCAACAAAGAAAACAAAAGAAGGAAAAAACGTTTCAGGCAGAAATAAAAAAAGGAACAAAAGTTATTACTTCAAGCGGAATTCATGGTAAGATTGCTGAATTAAATGATACAGAAGGTACAGTAACGATAGATACTGGTGCTGGAAAAATCAAATTTGAAAGAGCAGCAATATCTATGGAACTGAGTAAAAAGTATCAGGTTCCTGCTAAGAAATAATTTCAAAATAGAATATAGTTAGAAAAGTGAGCCTAGGCTCACTTTTTTTATGCACTTAATTTTGAGGTTCCTAAAGGATTGGTTAGATTGCATAGGATATTTTAAAGGCTTTAAAAATTGAAATCTAAGAATAGTTCTGTATCAAAAAAATTTCTGTTATTTATTTTAATTTCAGTGATTTTTTGGCTCTTGACCAAGTTGTCTAAGGAGTATGAAAGTACGATTCAATATCCAGTAGATTATAAAAATTTACCAAGTGATAAATTGCTACAAGAAGAACCCGCTAAGGATATAGGTATCCATATTAAGGCGAGTGGTTTTAAAATTATTTCAGCAAAATTATTTCCAAGTAAAATAAAAATTGAAAGCTCTAATCTTTCATTAAAATCGGGAACTAATTTTTTCTTATTACTTTCTCAACAGAGACTAGCCATTCAAAGACAAATGACTGTTGGGGTTATTATTGATCACTTTATTAATGATTCTATAAGTTTTAACTTAGGTTCTTTAGAGAAGAAAAAAGTTCCAATAAAGCTTATTTCAAATCTATCTTATGCTGCTGGATTTGATCTCAATGGAGAGATTGTAATAAAACCCGACTCTATTACTATTTCTGGACCTGAATCTGTTTTAGATACAATTAAGTTTGTAGAAACAAGCGAATTTGTTAGAAAAGAAATTACTGAATCGATTCAGGAAAATTTGCTATTGAAAAAATTTACTCAAACTGTTAATGTTTCTTTTGATACTGAAAAGGTGACTATTGCAGTCCTTGTAGAAAAATTTACCGAAGGAACAATAAAAGTCCCTTTTATTGTTACCAATTTACCTAATGATATGGTTGTTAATACCTATCCTAAGGAGGTAGATATAACTTATAAAGTATCTCTTTCTAATTTTGGAAAAATCAATCCATCCTCATTTGTGATTGAATGTGATTATAAGATGTCATTAGAGAATAAACTTCAGTATTTGGTTCCTAAGCTCACTCAGCAATCTAACTTAATTAAGAATGCTAAAATTACTCCCAATAAAATTGATTTTGTTATAGAAAAATAATATGGTACTAGGAATAACTGGGGGTATTGGAAGTGGCAAATCTTTTGTAGCATCTGTTTTATGTTCTTTAGAAAACACAGTCTATTACCATGCAGATGAAGAGGCAAAAAAATTAATGAATACTTCTAAAGACATTAAAGACCAATTGATTAAAGAATTTGGCGTTGATAGCTATAAAGAAGGTACATTAAATAGAAGTCATATTTCTGCTAAAGTTTTTAAAGATGCTTTACAGTTAAATAAACTTAATTCAATTGTTCATCCAATTGTAAAAAAACACTTTAGAGAATTTGTTATTCGTCAAAAGGAAAATGTCATAATAGTGTATGAAAATGCTATTCTATTTGAAATTAATAGCGACCAATTTTGCGATATTATTATAACTGTCAATGCACCAATTGAAGTGCGAATAAAAAGAGTTATGATAAGAGATGGGATTCAAAGAGAAGCAGTTTTAGAACGAATAGGAAGTCAGTGGACAGATCAGAAAAAAAACATGATGTCTAATTACATCATTGATAATTTAGAAAAGAAAGAAACTTTGTTAAAAATTAAAAAAATCTACAATATTTTAACAAAAAAAGCACCCTCTCTTTAGGATAATTCAAAAAAATTGTTAAAATTTACTTAAAAATAAGGCGATTTTGTTAATCTACGTTAAAAACCAAAATCAGCTTTGTATTATCTTCTATTTTTGAGTAATGGGTAAGAGAATATTCGTCCTTATAGTAGTTCTAATGAGTACTTCACTCATTGGTATCATTTCTGTTCAGTTGTATTGGATTAACAATGCAATTGAAAGTAAGGATGCTCAATTTGATAGTGATGTTAAAAAGGCATTAGCAGCAGTTTCAGAAAGGATAAAAGACAATGAAAAAGATGAATTTTATAATAAGATTGAGCCCATTATTAAAAATAAAGAGTTTTTAAATAGCGCTCAAATTAGAAATTATTTAATTCAACAAGTTGATACAACTAATAAAAGTAAATTCTCTTTTGGTTCTACAATTATTGAAGAAGATTTTAAAGTCCCTTCAGATTTTTTGAATGATGCTAATTTTTTAAATAATGACTCAATTATATTCAAGAGGCTTACCAAGAGAAATGATTATTTTCAAGCCCAATATATAACTGGAAGTAAAGACTTTTCTTCAACATTTGATGAGAAAAAAATTTCTGAAACAACTCGACTAACTGATATTGAAAAAGATTATTATTGGAATAGTTTTTTGAATGATTATAGAAGTGTAATTCCAATACATGAGAGACTGAAAAATCGTGTAGTAGATAATACACTAAAGGACGAGTTGAAAAAGAGGGATATAGAAATAGATTTTAAATATGGAGTTTACAATAATGGATTGGGAACAAAATTAAAATCTGGTTACTATACCATTAATCCAAATGAAAGTTATAGTTACCCGTTATTTAAAGATATAGAAGGGAATAGTGATTATACATTGTATGTTGATTTTCCTGAAAAAAATCAGCATATACTATCTGAGATCTCTTATATCTTATTATTATCATTGTTCTTTATTTTTATCATTGTTATTGCTTTTTCAAGTTCATTATATCAGTTGGTAAAACAGAAAAAGATTTCTGAAATTAAAACTGATTTTATTAATAACATGACCCATGAGTTTAAAACTCCTATAGCTACAATTAATCTAGCTTTGGACTCTATTAAAAATCCAAAAATCATTAAAGATGAAGAGAAAGTACTTCGATACATTAAGATGATTCGTGATGAAAATAAAAGAATGCATGGTCAGGTAGAAAATGTTTTAAGAATCTCTAAGCTTGAGAAGAATCAAATTGAAATGAGTAAAGAAGCTACCGATGTTCATGATACTATTGAAGATGGAGTATCACACGTTAATCTTTTGCTTTTAGATAAAAAAGGAACTATAACAACGCATTTAAATGCATTGCAATCGGAAGTTTTGGCAAATCAATTCCATATGACCAATGTGATTGTTAATATGCTAGAAAACGCACTAAAATACTCGATAGATAGTCCTAAGATAGATGTGTATACCGAGAGTACAGCCAAAAACTTGATTATTAAAATTCAAGATGAAGGAATAGGGATGAGTAAACAAGCTCAAAAATATGTTTTTGATAAATTTTAATGAGAGTAGAAAGGGAATATACATGATGTAAAAGGTC
>CAJXHW010000230.1 GCA_913054565.1 uncultured Kordia sp.
GCAAGTGTTTCAACCTTTGGAATACTAATACTATTACGAATTATATTTAAAGATGCACAAAGTGAATTACCTACTATTTTAAACATTTTAATTGGTGCTATAGGTTGTTTTACACTATTAACCTATGGCTCAGAAAAAAGCATAAACAAGTCCGCTTGGGTAAACAAAAAGAGGTTTACCATTCCATACTTAATTGTTGTTCTAGCCTTAATATCCGGTGTACAAGTGGTCCATAAACTTAAAGACGCCGGTAAAATAAATGAGGAATCTTGGTTAAAAGAAATTATCGGAATAAGTTTAGCCGTTCTAATTCTTTATTTTATTTATTCTTGGATATTTAATCAGTGGGAAAAATTTCAAGAATTAAAAAATTCTAAATCTAGAGCAGAGTTAACCTTGTTGAAAAATCAAATCAATCCGCATTTCTTTTTTAACACTCTTAATAACTTGTATTCATTGATCAAAAAAGATCAAGATGTAGCGCAAGATTATGTTTTAAAATTATCTGATTTAATGCGTTTTACCATTTATGAAGGTGCGAAAGAATTTGTTTTGTTAAAAGATGAAATAAACTATTTAAACAATTTTATTGACTTACAAACAGGAAGGTATCATAGAACAATTGATATTCAATTCTCGAAATCGATCGAAAATAATGAACAGAAAATTGCACCTTTAGTATTTATAATTTTACTCGAAAATGCTTTTAAACACGGTGTTGAAAAAGCCATTGAAGATTCCTTTGTGCATATAAATCTAATTGAGAATGACACTATGATTCAATTTGAAGTAAAAAACAATTTTGATGTTCAGGATAACAATTCTAAAAAGGGAATTGGTCTAAAGAATCTTAAAGAACGATTAACTATGTTATATCCAAATAAACATACCCTAGAAACAAGTATTGAAAAAAGTGTTTTTATTGCAAGAGTAACTTTAAACAAATAACTATGAAATACATTATTGTTGATGATGAAACAGCAGCTCATGACAACATTCGTGAGTACGCCAATAATGTTCCTTATTTATCTTTTCAACAAAGTTGCTATAACGCTTTTGAGGCAATGGAGTACTTACGTACACATAACGTGGGTCTAATTTTTCTTGATATCAATATGCCGAAGCTTTCTGGGTTCGACTTTTTAAAAACGATTTCAAATCCACCTAAAATAATTGTTACCACGGCGTATAGCGAATATGCCGTGGAAGGGTTTGAATTACGTGTTGATGATTATCTTTTAAAACCTTTTAACTTTCAACGATTTTTAGCAGCGATTAATAAATTAAACACGTCAGAATCTACTACTGAGAAAGAACGTATTATTGATTCTAGAGTAACTACCAACGAGCAACTTTTTTTAAAGGACGACAAAAAACATTATCAAATAAAACTTAAAGACATCCTCTTTTTAGAAGCTTTTGGTAATTATGTAAAAGTACATTTGTCTGAGCAAACTATTATAACACATCAAACCTTAACCTCATTTACGGAACAATTACCTAGCGAACGCTTTATTCGAATTCACAAATCATTTATGGTAGCCATTGCTAAAATTGATTTAATTGAAGGAAACCGTATCCATATAGAGAATGAAAAGTTACCAATTGGTAAAATTTATAAACAGAACGTGTTAAATCTAATAAAATAATACTTGTGTTACATTTGTACCAAATATTCGTCTTTTAACAATACATCAAAAGATTGCCAACCAACTAAACTATTATGAATAAAACTATCATCAAACTATTTTTAAGAATTGGGCTTGGTATTGGATTCTTATCTGCTGTTGCCGATCGTTTAGGGTATTGGCCTTCTGGAGTTTCTGCTTGGGGCAATTGGGAGAATTTTATTGCATATACCGGAATTATTAATCCATGGTTACCTAATTCATTTATAGAACCCGCAGGACTTATCGCAACAGTAGCCGAAGTGCTTTTTGGCTTCTTTTTAATTATTGGTTTTAGAACTGAATTTATCGCCAAACTAAGTGGTTACCTTATATTAATTTTTGGGCTTTCCATTGCTTTTTCTACCGGAATAAAAGGTGCGTTGGATTATTCGGTATTTGCTGCCTCTGGTGCTGCTTTTGCATTGGCTACAATGAAAGATAAGTTCTTAGAAATTGATTCTATCCTATAAAACGCATGAAAAAATCGAATAATAATTCTTGGAGACCAATTCTTCTGTTCTTATCTATTTTAACCATTTTAAGTTCAGTCGTTCATATAGCAATTGTAAAACTATATCCATCTAGTTTGTACATTGGTGCACTAATGTGGTGCCCAGCAATAGCAACTTTTATTACATTAAAATTATTAAACAGAAAACTTAAAACCTTACCTTGGAAATGGCCAAACAAGAACATTCTTTTTAGGTCTTATGGCATTCCGATGCTATATGTAACCATAACCTATATACTCTTGTGGTCGCTCGGCCTTGGTTCTTTTAGATCTAATGAAGAAATTACGGCTTGGGCTACAGAAATTGGAATTATTGGTATTGGATCGCTACCCCCTTACCTATCTCTTGTTATCGGAATTGTAATCTTAGCAACTGTGGGTGTCATAAAATCAATGGCGACAGTATTAGGTGAAGAAATTGGTTGGCGTGGATTTTTCATTATCGAATTGCGTAAAAAATTATCATTTACAGGTGTTTCATTATTTAGTGGGTTTATCTGGGCCATATGGCATTGGCCACTTATCTATTATTACGGTTCTAATATAGCCTTAGAATTCACCACCTTTTTTATCGTTATAATTTCTATGTCGTTTGTAATGACTTATTATACTTTTAAATCGAAGAGTTTATGGCCTGCCGTAATATTTCATACTGTTAGCAATGTATTCGTTCAAAAGATTTTTCCACCAATAACAAATGCTACCAATGAGTTTGAACATTGGCATGGCGAATATGGGATTATGTTTGCTATAGTTACCTTACTATTTGGGGTTTATTATTGGCGAAAAGGCATAAAAGATCAGTTATAAAATGAAAGCAGCAATCCATAATAAATACGGTGATCCAAGCAATTTAAAAGTTGTTGAAATTCCAAAACCCATTCCAAAACAGCACGAACTTTTAATAAAAGTATATGCTACAACGGTTAATAGAACCGATTGCGCTATGCTTAGAGCAAGACCGGCAATAATTAGATTGATGTTAGGATGGTTTAAACCTAAAAATCCAATATTAGGAACTGACTTTGCTGGAATTGTTGAGCAAGTTGGTTCAGAAGTTGTTCGATTTAATATTGGTGACAAAATATTCGGATTTAACGATTCTGGCTTAAGTTCTCATGCAGAATTTATTACTATTCATGAAGATAACTTTATGGCCACAATTCCTAGCCAGTTTTCATTTGAACAAGCCACTGCCAGTATTGAAGGTGCCCATTATGCACAAAATTTCATAAACAAAGTTCAAATGCAACCAAACGACAAAGTGCTTGTAAATGGTGCTACAGGTGCTATCGGATCTGCACTCGTGCAATTATTGGTTGCAATGGATATTGATGTTACCGCAACTGCGAATTCAGCAAATTTAAGTTTGATAAAATCTTTAGGAGTTACCAAAGTAATTGATTACACCAAAGATGATTTTACGCAAATAAAACAAAAATTCGATTTTGTTTTTGATGCAGTTGGTAAAAGTACTTTTGGCAAATGCAAACAAATACTAAAACCAAAAGGTATTTACATTTCTTCTGAAATGGGGCCTTGGGGCCAAAACCTATTTTATGCAGTTTTTACGCCCCTTTTAAAAAGAAAAAAAGTTGTATTCCCATACCCTAACAAACACCAAATTAGCATTGAATTAGTAAAACGACTCATAGAAAATGGCAAATTTAAACCGTTTATAGATCGTTGTTACAGCTTAGACAATATTGCTAATGCATTTACCTATGCAGAAACTGGAGAAAAAGTGGGTAACCTTGTAGTTAAAATGAATATTGAATAAGATTTTATATTTTTTCATGAATTTTTAAAACTTCTTGTAACAAAAATTATCTTTATACTACTTATAGATAAATCTCTTAACCAG
>CAJXHW010000231.1 GCA_913054565.1 uncultured Kordia sp.
ATTGAGCAGATACCGCTTAGTTATTTTGAACGACAATACTTTTGAAGAAAAAATATCGTTTAATTTGTCGCGATTAAATGTATTTGTATTTGCTGGGTTTTCTATAATCGCTCTTATTGCTTTAACCACGGTGTTAATTGCTTTTACGCCATTACGTGAATATATACCGGGCTATTCATCTACTGCATTAAAGAAAAAGGCATATTTATTAACTCATAAAGCCGACTCATTAAAGGTTGCATTAGAAGTTAATACAAAACAATTAAACAGTGTTAGAAAGATGTTAACAGGAGATGTTTTTTCAGCCGATTCTCTAGCAATAAGTGCTAGTACAGAGGTGGTGCAATTTGAAGCAATCCCAACAAGTATTCAAGATTCTTTATTACGAAGCAATGTTGAGCGTGAAGACAAATATAATTTATTAGAAGAAGAAGAAGTACAGAAAAACTTTGTCTTGTTTCCGCCTGTGAAAGGAAGTATTTCCGAAGGGTTTCATCAAGATACAAAGCACTTTGCTGTAGATGTTGTTGTGGCGGTAGGTACCCCAATAAAATCAGTTGCAGATGGACGTGTTATTTTTGCTGAGTGGACAATTGAAACAGGTTATGTACTGATTGTTGATCATGGTAATCAACTTCTGTCAGTTTATAAGCACAATTCGGCTATAAATAAATCACAAGGCGATTTTGTGAAAACAGGAGAAGTTATTTCTTTTTCTGGATCAGATGGAGAGTTAAGTACAGGACCGCATTTACATTTTGAATTATGGAGTAAGGGGTATCCTCTAGATCCAACTAATTTTATTGCTTTTTAACATGTCATTAAAATCATTGTTAGCTTTACCTTTTGCGCTTAAAATAAAAAAAGGGATAGATAGATGGGCAGCAAACCCAATAGCAACACAAGAACGTGTTTTTCAAGAATTGATTAGTACTGCAAGATTAACAGAATTTGGAGTAGATCATGACTTTGTGAGTATAAATAATCATAATGATTTTGTAAAACATGTTCCGGTAAGGGATTATGAACAATTAAAGCATTATGTAGATAAGGTTGTTGCAGGAAAAGAAAACATTCTTTGGCCAAATAAACCATTGTATTTTGCTAAAACATCAGGGACTACCTCTGGAGCAAAATACATTCCAATAACAAAGGAGTCTATGCCAACACACATTGCTAATGCAAGAAATGCGATTATGTGTTATATAGCAGAAACGAAAAACACAAAATTTGTAGACGGTAAAATGATTTTCTTGCAAGGAAGTCCGATTCTTTCAGAGAAAAATGGGGTTAACTTAGGACGATTGTCAGGAATTGTGGCGCACTATGTGCCTAAATATTTATTAAAAAACAGATTACCGAGCTGGGAGACAAATTGTATTGAGGATTGGGAAACTAAAGTAAACGCTATTGTTGATGAAACTGTTTCAGAGAACATGTCTGTAATTTCTGGAATTCCTTCATGGGTACAAATGTATTTTGAGAAGTTAGTAGAAAAAACCCAAAAACCGGTAGGTGATCTTTTTAAAAATTTTAATTTATTTATATACGGTGGTGTAAATTATGAACCGTATAGAAATAAATTTGAAAATCTGATTGGAAGAAAAGTAGATAGTATAGAACTATATCCAGCTTCTGAGGGTTTTTTTGCGTTCCAAGATTCTCAGGAAGAAAAAGGAATGTTATTACAGTTGAATTCAGGTATTTTTTACGAGTTTATTCGTGTTTCAGATTTTTCTAAAGAAAACCCACCTAGAATTACATTAAAAGGTGTTGAATTAGGAGTTAATTATGTAATGATAATTTCTACAACAGCCGGATTATGGGCCTATAACATAGGTGATACGGTACAATTTACATCTGTTAATCCATATAGAATCATTGTTTCGGGGCGTATTAAGCATTTCATCTCTGCTTTTGGAGAGCACGTCATTGGAAAAGAAGTGGAGCAAGCGTTGCAAGAGGCAGTAATAGGAACGGAAGTTAGGATAAATGAATTTACTGTGGCACCACAAATAACACCAAATACAGGATTGCCTTATCATGAATGGTTTATAGAATTTGAAAATGAACCAGAAGACATGGTTGTCTTTTCTGAAGCAATTGATGCGGCTTTACAGAAACAAAATGCTTATTATTTTGACTTGATTGAAGGAAAAGTGTTACGATCTTTAGTGATCACTAAAATAGCAACTAACGGCTTCCAAAACTACATGAAATCTATTGGTAAATTAGGAGGGCAGAATAAGTTGCCAAGGCTGTCTGATAATAGGAAAATTGCAGATAAACTGTCTAAATTCTGCATTTAACAATGTAAATCTTATATTTGTTTACAATTATCAAATATGAGTACCACAAAACAAGAAATAGTAAGAACTAGAGCACAAGAGAGTTCAAATGCAATTGAGCGATTGTACGTTACAATGCGCCATTTGTTCAATAGAGGTTTTTATAAACCAATGGGGGTTTCAGGTGAAACCTTACGTGAAGCATTATTACAATTAAGGCCTGAAATTTATGGGTCTATAGCAGAAGAAAAAGTAGAGTTAAACGGACTCAAATATGTTATTGATAGACTTCCAATTGGAATTGAGGAATGTAAATACATTAACCTAACGTCAGACGAGGGTTATTCAAAATCACACTTTGAAGTTATTATTCCTTCAAAAAGAAGAAGAAATTGCTATAGAATTGACGCTGAGCAAATGAATATTGAAATTACCAGAGGTCGTTCAGAAATATATGACATACTTACCCATTTAACATTTCTTTTTTTAGAATCACAAAAAATAATGAAAAGAGTTGTTATTGGTGATAATGGCGAGCTTAAACGAGATTGGTTAAAGCTAGAAAAAGCAGTAAAGAGCTCTAAAAAACTCACCATAAAAGAAAAAGAAATAGCACTCACACATACGGCAAACATTTTAGGAAGAACGTTTGCTGAAGTTTCAAATGTTTATGAAGATTATGCAACGGCTAAAAATCCAGATCGTTTTTTAAGTCTTATTTATTGGTTAGGAAAACTGGCTATAGAGGAAGAAACAGGAGGGAAGAAACGAGTTGTTACATTTACACCAGTGTTAAGAGAGCGAATTGGTCATCATATTCATGGTGAAGTCTGGGCAAATAATATAAAGAAGGCGTTATTGGACAATGAGTTGTTGAACAAGCCAATTCATGTAATAAGTGCTAATATGCACAGTGTAATGAACACATTATTTGTGCCAATTGCTTTAAAAACAGAGTTGAAAAAAGCATCAGTTTTTGAAGTTTATGAAGCGTTAAGTGATGATAAAAACAATGCTTTACGCAATAAGGTGTCTAAAGTTGCGTTGGATAACGGAATGCAGTATTTAAAAGATGAGTCTGGGACCAATATAAATGTGCAAATTTTTGACATGTCAAAAATTGATTCGTCTAAAAATGAGGTGATTGTTGTAATGGATTATGCGTTTGGAGAACAAGCATACGAGACTATTGATGAGCTATTAAGACCTTATAAATACAATGGAGAGTTAATTCGTTTAGATGTACAGTCTTTATCAATAATGGGTAAAGCTGGAATTTTAGAAGGAGGAAAAGGTGATGTGATGATTCCTTCTGCTCATATTTTTGAAGGAACAGCAGATAATTATCCGTTTGAAAATGAGTTAACTTTGCAAGATTTTGCACAGGATGACATTAATGTAGTAGAAGGAGCTATGATAACCGTTTTAGGGACATCATTGCAAAATAAAGATATTTTAAAATTCTTTTACGAATCAACTTGGAATGTAATTGGTTTAGAAATGGAAGGTGCTCATTATCAAAAAGCAATTCAATCGGCTTCAAAAGTGAGAGGGAGTATTTCAAAAGATGTGAAAGTAAGGTATGCTTATTATGCATCTGATAATCCTTTAGAAACAGGAAGTACCTTGGCTTCAGGGGGCTTAGGTACCACAGGGGTTAAGCCAACATACATTATTACGCAAAATATTTTAAAACAAATATTAAAATAACTATTT
>CAJXHW010000232.1 GCA_913054565.1 uncultured Kordia sp.
TTCTTTAAACGCTTTAAGTTATTAGTTGCTTTCTCTAGTGTTTTAGCATTCTCAAAAGCTAAAGCTACAAATTCAATATCATTGCTTTTGTTTTCTTTATAAAACTGACTTAAATAGTTGCTTTCATCTAAACAATTAGGACACCAACTTCCCATGATTTGAATAATAACTGCTTTACCTTTAAATCGTTCATCAGATAAACTAACTGCTTGTCCTGATAAGTCAGGAAATGTAAATTCAATTGTATCAAACCCTTCTTTTAAATAGGTTAATTTGTCAGGATCACTTAATTCAAAAGCCTTATTTCTTACGGCTACCCATGGTTCTTTATAATGATTTCCAGAATAAAACATTCCTGATGTGATGCTATCATTCTTTACCACACCATCAAATAAAAATGCATGAGCGCCATCAAAGCAACTTAAATTTAGACGGCTCCCATCTAAGGCGCCATCTAAAAAACGATAATCGCCAGTTTCTGTCAAAAAAGTTCCTGTAATTTTATTATCAACACCATCTTTAAACACACCTTTTGCTTTATAGCTACCTTTGGTATCTGGGCTAAAAGTTACTTCCCAATTTCCTGCAATTGGCTGATGGGTTTTTGATGTAGTTGGATAGCGGAAATGCACATCATAAATAGCTTCAAATGGCACTTTTACGTACTTTGGTCCTTTTAAATAATTCCCTTTTAAATTACCACGTTCATCAATTACGGCATCAATTTTAGCGTCAAAAACAGGCATTAAAACATGTATAGAATCCCCTACAACAGTTATATCATCAACTAAAATTTCTTCTTCTGCATTGTAGATTGTCATTTTTTTTGAATCATCTACTTTAAAAACAAAAGGCAGCTCTTTTTGATCTTTAACTTGTAATGTAGCACGGTAGGTTCCTGATTTAAATTCGTTATGTGTTTTGATTGGCTCTTCTGACATCTCTTTTTTACAAGACCAAAGCGTCAATAAGGTTAGTCCAAAAATTATTTTTTTCATGTATAAAATTTTACAAATTTAAAGCTACAAAAAAAGGCGTCAAATATTGACGCCTTTTAAGTATAATTTAAGTTTATAGATCTAGCTCAAGTATGAAACAACATTATTTTCAATGCGTGATTCAATATTTGTTAAATCGGCTTTTACAAATTGTTCACCAGTTATTTGTTCGTACAATTCAATATAACGGTTAGATATTTCGGTTATTTTTTCATCAGACATTTCAGGTATTTGCTGTCCGTCTTTTCCTTGAAATCCGTTTTCAATTAACCATTGTCTTACAAATTCTTTTGACAATTGTTTTTGAGTTTCTTTTGCATCTTGACGTGCTTGGTACCCTTCTGCATAGAAATAACGTGATGAATCTGGCGTATGAATTTCATCAATTAAAACTATTTTCCCATCAGCAGTTTTACCAAATTCGTATTTTGTATCTACTAAAATCAACCCTCTTTTAGCTGCTATTTCAGTTCCCCTTTTAAATAATGCTTGTGTGAATTTTTCTAACACCACATAATCTTCTTCAGAAACAATTCCTTTTGCTAAGATGTCTTCTCTTGAAATATCTTCATCATGCTCTCCATTATCTGCCTTAGTAGACGGAGTGATGATTGGCATTGGTAATTTATCATTTTCATTTAAACCTTCAGGAAGCTCAACGCCACATAAGATTCTTTTACCCAATTTGTATTCTCTTGCTGCATGACCAGCTAAATAGCCACGAATAACCATTTCTACTTTAAAAGGTTCACATAAATACCCAACTGCAACATTAGGGTCTGGGGTTGCTAAAATCCAATTAGGTACTATATCTTCCGTTTCGCGCATCATTTTTGCAGCTATCTGATTTAGTATTTGCCCTTTATATGGTATTTGTTTTGGCATAATTACATCAAAGGCAGATAATCTGTCTGATGCAATCATAACCAGTTTATCATTGTTGATGTTGTAAACTTCTCTAACTTTTCCTTTATAAACGCTTTTTTGGTTTGGAAAGTTAAAATTTGTGTCATTAATAGTTGTACTCATTAGTTGTTGTGTAGTAGTCGTTTTTTATTCGTTTTCTATATTCTTGTATGCTTCAATAACTTTTTTTACCAAACGGTGTCTAATTACGTCTTTATCATCTAAATAAATAAACCCAATACCGGTAACGCCTTTCAACACTAAAAGGGCTTCTTTTAAACCTGATACTGTTCGCCTTGGTAAATCAATTTGACCTGGGTCACCTGTAATTATAAAACGAGCGTTTTTCCCCATTCGAGTTAAAAACATCTTCATTTGAGCACGCGTGGTATTTTGAGCCTCATCTAAAATTACAAAAGCATTATCAAGAGTTCTCCCTCTCATAAATGCTAATGGTGCTATTTGAATAATTCCTTTTTCTATATGAGATTCTAACTTTTCAGCAGGAATCATATCACGTAGCGCATCATATAATGGTTGCATATAAGGATCTAATTTATCTTTCATATCACCAGGTAAAAATCCAAGGTTCTCTCCTGCTTCTACAGCAGGACGAGTTAAAATAATTCGCTTTACCTCTTTTGCTTTTAGCGCTTTAACAGCTAACGCTACGGCTGTATAGGTTTTCCCTGTACCAGCTGGCCCAACAGCAAATACCATATCGTTTTTTGCACTGGTAGCTACTAATTTTCTTTGGTTAACACTCTGGGCTTTTATTACTCTCCCCCCTACACCATGTACCAAAGCACTATCACTATTTTTAGGTGTGTTGATGTCTTCTTCTCCATTATATGTTAACACACGTTCAATAATGTTTTCATCAAGTTTATTATACTTGGCAAAATGTAAAATTAACATACGCATACGCTTATCAAACTCCTCAAGGATTTCTTCTTCCCCAATGGCTTTGATAGTATTTCCTCTAGCTACAATTTTTAACTTCGGAAAATATTTTTTTAATGTTGTAATGTTGGTATTTTGCTCTCCACAAAATTCTCGTGGATTGATTTCGGTTAGTTCAAATATAAGTTCTTTCAAAAGCTAAAGTTATTTGTTAAAAATTAACTAAAAATTCACTTGATTTACTCCACAAAATTACGCAATTTTGCTTTGGTAAACCTAACATTCAACAATTTATTAATGGCAATTATAACTTTAACAACCGATTTTGGAATTAAAGATCATTATCTGGCAGCTGTTAAAGGTTCTATTTATACAGAAATACCAGAAATAACTATTGTTGATATTTCCCATCAAGTTACACCTTTTAATTATAATGAAGCAGGTTATATTATAAAAAATGCTTACCATAATTTTCCTAAAGGTACAATTCATATTATTGGTGTTGATGCAGAGTTAAGTTCTGATCAGCAACATATTGCTTTATTGTTTAATGATCACTATTTCATTTGTGCTAATAATGGAATTTTGTCAATTTTATGTTCAGAAATTCATCCAGAAAAAGTCATTGAAATTACCACACATCAAACCCAATATGATAATTTTCCTGTAAAAACAGTCTTTACAAAAGTAGCTTGTCATCTTGCGCGTGGTGGAAATTTAGATGTTATTGGCAGGCCATTTAGTCAACTAAAAGAAGTCTCACATGTTACCCCGGTTATAAACACCGATGAAACTTCAATTGTTGGTCATATTCAATATATTGACAACTACGGTAACGTAATTACAAATATCAATAAAGAGTTGATTGCAAGAATAGCTAAAGGACGATCTTTTAAGGTTAATTTAAGGCATTTTAGCTTTGATATTATCTATAACTCCTATGGCGACTGCATGACGCAAACCAGTTTAGATAAAAACAGTAAAGATGGTAAACGAATTGCCTTGTTTAATTCCTCAAATTTTTTAGAGATCGCTTTATACAAAAGTAGTTTAGAAACAGGAGGAGCATCAAGCTTACTAGGTATTAAATACAGAGATTCTGTTTCTGTTACATTTTATGAAAAATAACAACTTATGTTAGTACGCATTGTAAAATTGAGTATTCAAGACGATAAAATAAATACATT
>CAJXHW010000233.1 GCA_913054565.1 uncultured Kordia sp.
CCTATAAAGGACACTAAAAATTAATTAATCATTAAATAGTGCTTTAATAATTGTATGTAGACCTTTCATAGTGAGTAGTATTGCTATAATACAGAATAATCCAGCTATTCCGATAGTTAAAAAATTTCTTAGTTTGAATCCTAAATGGAGTAAAAAAGGACCAGTAAACATAAAAAACAAAGCAATAGCCATGTATTTTATCCCTTTTGTTAATACCTCTTTATTTGTTCTCATTATTAAAATAATTTGTAGCTTTTCTTACTGAGCCGTGTTCTAATAATAATTCTTTAGCTTCTTTATGACTTATGGTTAGCAAATTCATAAGCATTTTTGTACCACGCTCAACTAATTTATCATTTGATAGTTGCATATCTACCATTTTATTGCCTTTTACTTTTCCTAATTGAATCATGACACTAGTTGAAATCATATTCAAAACTAATTTTTGAGCAGTACCTGCTTTCATTCTGGAACTTCCTGTTACAAATTCAGGGCCAACTAGAATTTCAATAGGGTATTTAGCTGTTTTAGCTAATGGACTTCCTTGGTTACAGGTAATGCAACCAGTACTTATATTGTTTTCGTTACATTTATTTAAGCCACCAATGACATATGGCGTAGTTCCTGAAGCGGCAATACCTATAACAACGTCATTTTTAGTTATATTTTCATTTTGTAGATCTATCCAGGCTTGATTTTTATCATCTTCTGCATTTTCAACAGCCTTACGAATGGCATCATCACCTCCTGCAATTATTCCAACAACTAAATCATGTGAAACACCAAAAGTAGGTGGGCATTCCGACGCATCAACCACACCTAAACGTCCGCTTGTACCAGCGCCTATATAAAATAACCGACCGCCAAACTTCATTTTAGAAACTATTTCAGTAACTAACTCTTCTATTTGAGGCACTTGTTTTTCAACAGCTATAGGAACGGTTTTATCTTCTTTATTAATATTAATCAATAATTCAGAAATACTCATTTGTTCCAAATGGTTGTAGTTTGAGTCTTGTTCAGTTGTTCTTGTAAATTTCATGTGATTAAAATGATGAATTGTGCTTATTGTATGGTGTAATTTACGGCATCTACTTCTGATAATCTAAAATATCCTAGCGGAAAATTTTCTGGATCAGTTTGATTGATGCAATTACCTCTAACTGTTGTTGGTTGTGTTCCAAATGGACCATTATTTTCTCCAGTTTGGGCTAATAGTATTGACATGTAGTTATAGAATCGTTCTGAGATACCATAATTTTTAATTTGAATAAGATCACCAACTTCCATGTCTTCATGAGAATAAAATCCAAAAATCTGATTTCCATTTGTAAATTCGTCTTTATAAACTTCTAATTCAGGGATTTCAGTGATATTTGTATTTAAAAACTCAAAGAAATAAAAATTTGCTTCATTAGCTGGATCTGTATAGTATGCTTTTAATTCTATTTCATCTCCAGAAAAACCACCTTCATTTCCTTGCTCTATATAATCAATATTAACAACAGGCATTAGTTGTTCTGTAGCAGTATAAATTTCACCTTGGTAATTGATTATTAACGTATATGTTTCATTAAGAACAGGAGAGAATGTTGTGTTTTGGTATATGCCAGTCATTCCATCTTCAATAAAGTAGAACACATTACTATTAGAGTCTACTACAGTAATATCAGCTCCATTTGCAACTGGAATTGTAGTATTAAAATATGGCGCTGTAAGGGTGAGTTTTATTTCTTGTTCGTTACCTAATGTTCCTTTTTCCCAATTAATTGAGGCTTCAATAACTAATTTAGGTTCAGCTGTATTGAGGTCAACATTAACAACATCTTCGCAAGATGTGAATAGTGTTATTAATGTAATAAATATTATTATGTATTTTTTCATGTCTTAAAATTTAAAATTATAAGATACAGAGGGGAAGACCCCAAAAATTGCAAGTCTCAAGGCTTCGTTATTTCCAGAAGTTTCATTTTCTCTAAAACTTATCGATGCCGCATTTTTATGATTATAAATATTATAAACGCCAAAGACCCATTCATTTTTCCAACGTTTTTTAGATTCTGGTTTTGGTGTAAAAGTAGCCGATACATCTAACCGATGATAGGCTGGTAACCTACTTGAATTTCGAGCTTCATAATTCGGAATATTTATTCCGTTATACTCGTACTGTCCGTTAGGGTAGGTAATAGGTTGTCCTGTCTGAAATATAAAATTACTACTTAAAGTCCATTTTTCAGACAATTCATAACTTGCTGTTAAAGATACATCATGGGTTTTGTCATAAGGAGTTTTGTACCAATTACTATTATTTATACCACTTTCAGTATCTGTTCTTCCTTCAGTTTTTTGTTCTGATTTTGAAAGTGTGTATGCAAGCCACCCTTTAAAACGTCCTTCTGTTTTTTTTAATAACACTTCTAATCCATAAGCTCTTGATTTTCCGTTTAATATAACCTGCTCAACATTATTGTTAGCAATTAAATCGGCACCATCTACATAATCAATCCTATTTTTAATGGTTTTGTAAAAAGATTCAACCTCAATTGAATATGCATTATTACTAAAAGTTTTAAAATACCCTAAAGCTATTTGATCTAATAATTGTGGTTTAATATATTTTCCGCTTGGCGTCCAAACATCTAATGGTGTAGGAGAGCTGGTGTTTGATAATAAATGTAAGTATTGCGACATTCTATTATAACTCGCTTTTAGTGAAGACTTGTTATTAAGTTGAAATGCTAGTGACATGCGAGGTTCTATATTTGCAAATGATTTTATAATATCACTTCTTTTATACTTGTTAGTACTTATAGGATTAGCATTTTCATAAATTTGTAATTCTTCATTAAAAAGAATAGGGTTATCATCAATATATTTACTTAATTCATCTTGTCCTAACCTTAAAAATGAACTAAATCGCAATCCGTAATTAGCAGTTAGTTTTTTCGATATTTTTTGTTCTGCATCAAGATACACTGCATTTTCAAATGCAAACTTATCAATTAGCTTGTATGGATTAACCCCAGAAGTAGAAGATGTTGGTTCAATTTTACCAGGATTGAATTTGTAATAAATACTATTTAAGCCATAAGTTAATTTTAAATTGCTGCTTAAATAATGTTTAAAATCATATTTTAAGTTAACGTTTTGAATCCCAGATTTCCACTTGAATTCTACAAAATTTAAGTCTAAATTATAATAGTAATCAGAATATATTAAGGATAAATTTGAGAATAATTTATTAGAAAATAAATGGTTCCACCTTAAATTAATGACAGCATTTCCATAAGAATTTCTAAAACTATCGGATAATTGAAAAACATCTCTTCCAAAATAGCTTGATAAGTATACGCTATTATTTTTGTTTAATGTATAGCTAAGTTTTGAGTTTAAATCGTAAAAATAAGCTTTACTATCTAAACCAAATAATGGCATAAATAAGTGAGCATAACTGCTTCTTCCGCCTATTAAAAATGACCCTTTATTTTTTTTAAGAGGCCCTTCAGCTAATAATCTGCTTGAAACTAGTCCAATACCACCGTTTATGTGAAATTCTTTTTTATTTCCTTCTTTTTGATAAATATCCAATACAGAAGCTACGCGTCCACCGTATTTTGCAGGAATACCACCTTTATATAATTTTATGTCCTTTATGGCATCAGGGTTAAATACTGAAAAAAAGCCAAATAAGTGTGATGAATTATAAATAGTGGCTTCATCTAATAAGATTAAGTTTTGATCTGCAGCACCACCACGTACATTAAAGCCCGAAGAACCTTCTCCTGCATTTGTAACACCGGGTAATAAAGTAATTGATTTTATGAGATCTACTTCACCTAAAACTACAGGCATTTGTTTGATTGTATTTATAGACAATGCATTGACACTCATTTGTGGTTTTCGGAGGTTTATTTTTTCTATATTTTTTGTAATAATGATGTCATCCAGAGTTTCAGATGATTCTTCTAACGAATAATT
>CAJXHW010000234.1 GCA_913054565.1 uncultured Kordia sp.
TGTGAATTTGTTGAATTTGATACATCTAGCCAAACCTCTTTATTGTTTATCCAAGCTTTTACTGGAATGTTGAAATTATCTACTACATTGGTAAACTTATAACACAGTTTGTTTTTTCTGATTTTATATTCAAATACAGGGATTTTTATAGTTCTTAAATACTGGTCAAAAAAACCGTTTAAATCTAAATTTGCATTATCACTAATGTAATTTTCTATTTGCTTTGTGGTAACTTGTTGGTGGTAAAATTCAGAGTTTAAGCCACGTAATATTTGACGCCATTTTTCATCATTATTAATTATCTGACGTAAGGTGTGTAGCATATTGGCTCCTTTGTAATACATGTCACCCGAGCCTTCTTGATTTACATTATAGACACCAATAAGTGGTTTGTCATTTTGTATTGATGCTCTTGTGCCTATAACATATTCTTCTGCTTCTTTAGTTGAAAAATGATAATCAATAAACAAACTTTCTGAATACGCAGTGAAGCTTTCATGAATCCACATGTCTGCTACATCTTTATTGGTGATGTTGTTTGCAAACCATTCATGACCACTTTCATGAACAATTATGAAGTCAAACTTTAAGCCAATCCCTGTTCTACTTAAATCAGTGCCTAAATAACCATTTTTATAATGATTTCCGTAGGTTACAGAGCTCTGGTGCTCCATGCCTAGATATGGAGCTTCAACTAATTTGTAACTATCTTCATAAAACGGATAAGGGCCAAACCAATGTTCAAAAGCTTGTAAAGTCATTTTTGCTTGCTTGAATTGTTCTTTTGCTTTGTTTAAATTGTCTTTTAAAACCCAATAATCACAATCTAAAATCCCTTTTTCGCCATTATATTTTTCTGAAAAATGGACATAATCCCCAATATTAATGTTTACACCGTAATTGTTAATGGGGTTTTTTACTTGCCAACGAAAGAGTTTTTTGTGTTCTTCTTTTAAATCAATAGTTTCAATTAATCTACCGTTTGATACGTTGGTTAAGTGCTCTGGTACTGTAACAGAAATTAACATACCATTGTCTGGTTCATCATAATCATGATCCTTGTTTGGCCACCAAATACTTGCGCCAATGCCTTGATTTGCCGATGCAATAAAGTCTGTGCCATTCATATCTTTTTTCCAGGTAATTCCCCCAGACCAAGGTGGGTTTTTACTTTCAGTAGGCTTTCCTTCAAAGAATATAGAAATTGAGTGATGTGTTGTTTTTTGTAAATTGGTAGGGAAATCAACCCAATAGACATTACCTTCTCTTTTATAAGGTAAAGGTTGGTCAATTAAATTGTTGTGGTGTAATATTTTTGTGATTTGCATTGGTTTTTGTAAATCCAATTGCATGTGACGGGAATTTTTCAAAACTTCAAAAGAAATTTTATTGATTCCTTTTATTGATTTTGTTTTAGGAAATACTTCTACAGAAAGATCATAATGGGTTACATTCCACCATGCTCGTTCAGGGGTAATGCTACCGCGTAAGCTGTCTTGTCTTGTGTGTTTTTCTTGATGTTCAAAAAGCCCGTTTTGAGCTAATGTAAATAAAGGGAGAAGTAAAAAAAAGTGTAGTATCTTCATTATTGATATCATTTATCCGATAAAAATAATGATAAAAATAATAAGACTAGTAAATATTAACTTCAGGATTTATTTCAATTCCAAATTTTTCAAAAACAACAGATTTAATAGTCATAGCTAAGTTCCATATATCTTGGCCAGTAGCCTTACCATAATTAACAAGAACTAAGGCTTGATTTTTATGAACTCCAGCATCACCAAAACGCTTGCCTTTAAAGCCTGCTTGTTCAATAAGCCAACCAGCTGGTATTTTAGTTTCAGTTTCAGAAACTGGATAACTAGGAGCTTCTGGGAAGTTTAATTTAAACTTTTTAAATACAGAATTTGAAACAACTGGATTCTTAAAAAAACTTCCACAATTACCTAACACTTTAGGGTCTGGTAATTTTGATTGACGAATGGCTATTACAGCATTTGAAATATCATAAAGTGTTGGTTTTTCAATGTTCATTGACGCAAGCTCGGCTTCAATTGCGCCATATGAAGTATTTGTGATATGGTTTTTTCTTGTGAGTTTAAATGTAACTGAGGTTATTATGAATTGTCCTTTTAAATTGGTTTTAAAAACAGAATTTCTATATCCAAAATTACAATCCTCTTTTGTAAATAATTTTATTTTTCCTGTAGCTATTTCTATGGTTTCACAAGATACAAAATTATCTTTCAGTTCTCTCCCATAAGCACCAATGTTCTGAATTGGAGCTGTGCCTACGTTTCCGGGGATCAATGACATGTTTTCTAAGCCACCATAATTTTGAGAAATACACCACAAAATAAACTTATGCCAGTTTTCTCCGGCATAAGCTTTTATGTATACTGAATCATCATCTTTATCAATGATTTCTTTGCCTTTAATGTTAACATGAACGACTAATGCCTCATCAATACTTTTTGTTAATAACATATTACTTCCGCCACCTAGTAAAAATTTTTCAGGATAATCAAGCTTAATAATATTTTGCAGATCAGAAACAGATGTAGCTTCAACAAAATGTTTAGCAAAAACATCAATACCGAAAGTATTGTAGTTTTTTAGCGATATGTTATGACGTATATTCAAAATGGTTATTGTTTTTTATATGCAATTAGTGCTTCTTTTAAAATATGGGCTGAAGCAATAAGGTCTTCATTTTTTAACACATAAGCAATTCTAATTTGGTTTAGCCCCACACCTGGCGTTGAATAGAATCCTGCTGCTGGTGCAACCATAATTGTATTACCATTTACATTAAAGTTTTCTAATAGCCATTGAGCAAAATCATCGGCATTATCAATTGGTAATTCTGCAATACAGTAAAAAGCACCTTTTGGAGTGGCTACTTTTACCCCGTCAATTTTTCTCAATTCAGTAATTAATGTATTTCTGCGAGAGGTATATTCTTTAATCACATCATCAAAATAACTTTGCGGTGTTTCTAATGCAGCTTCAGAGGCTATTTGAGCATAAGTTGGTGGACTTAACCTTGCTTGAGCAAATTTAAGTGCTGTTGCCATAAACTCTTTGTTTCTTGAAACAATACAGCCTATTCGTGCTCCGCACATGCTGTAACGTTTAGAAACAGAGTCAATAACTATTGCGTTTTGATCTAAGTCATTTTCAGCTAAAATAGAATGATGAGTTAATCCATCATAAGCAAACTCTCTATATACTTCATCTGCAATTAAGAATAAATCATGTTTCTTAACTATTTGAGCTAATTTTTTAATCTCGTCTTTGCTATATAAATATCCTGTTGGGTTACCTGGGTTACAAATTAATATAGCTTTTGTGTTTTTAGTAATTAATTTTTCAAATTCTTCAATAGCAGGTAATGCAAATCCATCTTCAATAGTTGACATTACGGGTACGACATTAATTCCTGAAGCAGTAGAAAAACCGTTATAGTTGGCGTAAAATGGTTCAGGTATAATAACTTCATCACCTTCATCCATAATACTTCCGAAAGTAAAAAGTAAGGCCTCAGAGCCTCCAGTAGTTACAATGATATCATTATGCGTAACTGCCACATTGTGTTGACGGTAATAATCGGCAATTTTTATTCTGTATTCTTCAGACCCTTCAGATCTTGAATAGGCTAACACATCAAGCGTGTTGTTTTTTATTGCGTCAAGCGCAACTTTAGGGGTTTTAATATCTGGTTGACCAATGTTTAAGTGAAATACGTTAGTTCCTCTTTTTTTAGCATCTTCTGCAAATGGCACCAATTTTCTGATAGGAGATTGAGGCATTGCATGACCTTTGATGGATATTTTCGGCATGTTGTTAATTTTATAGAGCCCAAAATTACATTTTTTTATTGTATTTTTTATAGGTTTTTAGTGCGTTAATTAATGTTAAAAATTGAGCCATAAAAATATAAAATTGTAACTTTTATGCATAGATATATCT
>CAJXHW010000235.1 GCA_913054565.1 uncultured Kordia sp.
TTCCATCAGCAGCACATGTTGGTGCTACAGAAGTTATTGTTGGTATTGCAGGTACAGGATTTACTGTAATCGTAACTGTTTCAGGTACCCCAGCACATACTGGAGTAGTACCCGTAGGCGTAACGGTATATGTTACTGTTTGAACAACTCCTGATGTATTTATTAAAACGTCATTAATTAAAGTTGTATTTTGAGTAGTTAAGCTTTCTCCAGTTACATTAGGGTTATCCGTTGCAATCCATGTAAATGTAGCTGGAATATCACTAGTTAGTGTGAAGTTTACATTTTGGCTAGAACAGATAGCTCCAGTAGTTAAATTTGTCATTACTGGTGGTGTACAACACAACTGAGTAGAGGCTACAGTTTTAATTTCATCTATAGTACATCCAATATCACCCCAAGCTCCAAATTCTCCATCAGCAAAAGTTTTTATAGAAACGGAGCAATCGGTAGTTCCAGCTCCACAGTTCCCACCAGGTCCAACCGTTAAAGTGAAACAAAGCGTGTAATCAAATGTGTTAGTGCCACAGTTAGGGTAGTCACCATCACCAAATGAGTTGTCTGGATCAGTAGGATCGTTACCTGTACATTGACCAGTGGCAGGATCATAAGAAGATAAGAAGTACCAACCAGCTGGCATCGGAGTTCCGGCAGGGTAGTATCCAGCAACATTATAAGTTGCTGATCCTGCAGGAAACCATTGCCAAGAACCCGCAGGGTCTCCAGCACAAGGATTTTGTGGTCCTGGAGGCCCTGGAGCACCCGTTGCTTGAATTACTCCATTCACATTTAAAGGAGTTCCAATATTTACAGGCATTCCATCAGCATCAAAAGAAGATGGGGCCCAACAATCACCAAATGAAGGAACAAAAGCCCCTATATAGTTACAGTTAACTTGTTCCCAGTCGGTAAGGTTATAACAAAAAGTCACTTCTTCACCAGGTAAATAAGGTCCTGCTAAAGGTGATCCCATAGAAGTTGCTGTAGCTGCGATGCTACTATTAGTATTACACGCACTGGCGTCAACATTTTGAGTTACACATAAATCAAAATTTCCAGAAGAACCAGAAACATTAGAGACAGCAATTAAATATGTTGTTCCAGCAGAAACAGCAACACCAGTAGAGGAAGCAGTACCTCCTGTACCTTCGTTACAATGAACCGTGGTGTATGTTGTACAGTCTGCTGTAGAGAATAAAACAAACTCAGGCGTTGTCATATCACCGCTAGTTAAATTAATATCTAGTGTAGCAGTATTGGCATCTGTAGTAATGGAGTACCATACCGTACTATTTGGCATGTCTTGACAATTATTTCCAGCAAAATCAGGACCAGCAGTAGCACCAGTGTTACAGTCATTTACACAGGCAGCTCCACTACCTGGTGCATTTAAGGTTAATGTATCTGGAGACCCACAGTCTTCATTATCGGTACAAGTAGCTACAATTAAAGGATTTGTTATACATACTGATAGAGTTCCACTGGTGTCATTACCATTACTAGAAACAATAACCCAATAAGTGGTACCCGCGGTAAGACCGTTGGTTACCCCTGATATTGAAGCATAGTTACCGTTTTGATCGATACAGTTTTCTACTGTAAATGTTCCTCCACACGTTCCATCACTTGATGAAGCCACAACATATTCAGGTCTGAAGCCTCCAGTAGTGGATGACACATCAATAGTAGCAGAAGGTCCTTGAGCAACAAAGGAGAACCATGTATCAAGGTTACCTTCTTCACAGCCACCATTTCCTATAGTGTCTGTGGTTCCTACGGAAGAAGTAGCACAAGCACCACCAGTTAAATCTGTAACTGTGGTAGCTGTTGCACAATCATCTTGCGCGTACATAGTAGGTGCTACTAAAAGAAGTAGCATTACTACAATAGATTTTAAATATTGTTTTTTTAATACCATACTTCTATTTTTTCAGTTTATAAATTGAGGGTTTTAATGATGTAAAATCATTGTTTTGTATTTTGGTTTTAGAAGGTAAATACAAAATAGATTTATCGTCTATAGAAATAAACACATCTTGAGAAAGTTGTATATGTTCTGACTCAATAGTGGTTTGTAGTTTGAGTCGGATATTTGTATTTGAAATGTACCTTTTACTTCATTAAACAAGTTTTTTAATGAAGAATTAGCAGTGGTACTATGTCCATTCATTTCTTCTAAGTTAACCGGAGCTAACTCGTATTGCTTTTGGATATTTTTATTTTTTTGTCCGTAAGACAAGCAAGAAAATAAAACCATAAGCGCTATTAAAAGAATCATTTTTCTTTCCATAATATTAAGGGTTACTGGTTATTTTAGTATTTGATAAGTCTAAATAAATTGTAGATTAATTGATTTCAAATCAATTAGTTGTTTTGATAGGTGGTGATTAGATGTCACACGTGTTATTAAAGCACTACCATAGTGTAGTTGCTTAATAAGCAAAGAAGAAAAAGTCATAGTTAGTTTTAGTTAATTTTTTATAATTCACTACTTGTGTTTCCCCAATAAAAACATTAAAAATCAAGTAATTACCTTATATGTGGTAACGAAATTAACAAATGTTTAATGTTTAAGAAACTTTTTCGACGAATAACTTAAATATCCGATAAAAAACACTGTTGCATTGGGTAACTTATTCACATATATTGTTTTAGGCCTGTTTATGGGGAAAAACTATTTTTGGTAAATTAAAATAATTGTAAAGCGTAGAGTTATATCATTTTATATTTTACTCTCAATAATTAATTTAAAACATAATTAGAAGAAGCAAACAATAAAAACTTAAGTAGTGGTAGAAAAGCTTAGAAACTAAGATGTTCTTTCTATTTGTAAAAGCTGTTCTGCAGCATCAAATGGTGAAACTTGTCCATCCTCAACTTTTTTAGTTAATTCAATTAAGAGCTTAACGACTTTAGGATGTTTGTAAAAGTTATCCTTAAGTTGTTCTTCTATAGTTTGTAGTAGCCAAAACTTGTTTTGCTCTTGACGTCTTTTAGTAAATGAGGCATTAGCGTTTGTTAGATTTAAATAGGAAGTTATAATTTCCCAAACATCATCTATGTTATGTTTTTTAATAGCACTACACATTGTAACTTTAGGAATCCACCCATTGTCTTTGTGTGGATACATTTGTAAGGCACGTTTAAATTCTGTGCGAGCTAATTGTGCAGGTTTTAAGTTGGCACCATCAGCTTTATTGATAACAATAGAATCGGCCATTTCAATAATACCGCGCTTGATACCTTGTAATTGATCACCAGCACCTGCAAGTTTTAACAATAAAAAAAAGTCAACCATAGAATGTACTGCAGTTTCACTTTGGCCTACACCAACTGTTTCAATAATAATGGTGTCAAAACCAGCAGCTTCACAAAGCATGATTGTTTCTCGAGTTTTTCTAGCAACTCCTCCTAAAGAATTTCCTGAAGGACTTGGGCGAATAAAGGCATTTTTATCTTTAACCAAATCTTCCATTCTGGTCTTATCTCCTAAAATACTCCCTTTAGTTATTGAGCTGCTGGGGTCAACTGCCAACACGGCTACTTTTTTTCCGATTGACGTTAAATATAAACCTAGGGCTTCAATAAAAGTGCTTTTACCAACACCTGGCACACCAGTAATACCGATTCTTACAGACTCATGAGTGGTTTGTAAACATGCTTTTAAAATGGTATTTGCCTTCTCTTTGTGTTTAGAGTTAGTACTCTCAATTAATGTAATCGCTTTACTTAGAAACACACGATTCCCTTTTTGAATCTCAGAAACATAAGTGTCTACAGAGATATCTTTTTTTTTGATAACTCCTCTTGCGTTAACCATTTTTGGTTGTTGAACGCCATCGTTTTCTGTTAAAGCAGATTTGTGTGTCTTGTGTTTTGTCAAGTTAAAATAGTATAGTAATTACAAGGTAAAGATAATAATTACTAACTATGTAAAATAATTTGAGCTTAACTTTAA
>CAJXHW010000236.1 GCA_913054565.1 uncultured Kordia sp.
AGCCCCCAAACCAATCCAAACCCTAATGCTATAAAAATCTGATCAAACACCATATATAATGCATAACTAGCGGCTATAAATGCCATTACAGCAGTAAAAAATACGGTAGCTCCAATACCTGCGTATTTGGTTTGTTCACCTTTAGAACATTGATTAAGAATATCTGTGTCTGCCCCTGAGCAGACAATAAAGAATTGTTTTAACATGATGAGTGTTATTTTGATTGATGATTTTGATGATACTATTAGAACGCTAATAGTAGTGTTTTGTTACATGTTTTAGGAAAAAATAGTTTAATGATGATCAATAAATAGCTTAACTGTATATTTGCCAAATGCAAGAAATTAGTAGTACACAAAATGCACTGGTAAAAAAAGTGCTGCAATTACAAGACAAATCAAGACTTCGAAAAAAAGAAGGGCTTTTTGTGGTTGAAGGGTTAAGAGAATTGGAACTAGCTATAAAAAGCGGTTATGAGCTAGACACTGTTTTTATATATGATGGTTTAGTTTCAGAAAATGATATTCATGCTTTGGTTAAACAACACGTAAACTTCATCAGCGTCTCTAAAGAGATACATCAAAAAATAGCTTACAGAAGTTCTACGGAAGGAGTTGTGGCAATGGTAAAAACAAAATCAAATTCTTTAGATGCTATTGTTTTTAAAACAACTACTCCTTTAGTACTAATTGCTGAAGCTCCTGAAAAACCAGGAAACATCGGTGCTATTTTACGTACCGCAGACGCTGCAAATGTTGATGCTATTTTTATAGCAAACCCAAAAACAGATTTATACAACCCAAATATCATTCGCTCAAGTGTTGGTTGTGTGTTTACAAACCAAATTGCTACAGGAACAACAGAAGAAATCATTGCTTTCTTACACGAAAAAAACATTAATATTTACGCAGCTACGCTACAAAATTCAAATCCATATCATCAAGAAAATTATACAGAAAGCTCTGCAATAGTAGTGGGTACTGAGGCTACAGGATTAAGCGAAGAATGGCGAGATGCTGCCAAACAAAATATTGTAATACCAATGCAAGGACAAATAGATTCTATGAATGTATCTGTTGCGGCTGGAATACTTATTTTTGAGGCAAAAAGACAACGCGGCTTTTAATTTTTATAAAAACACCATATGACTGCACAATTACTATTTTATATCATAATCGGAATTTTAATTTTTGATTATTTAGTAGATCAATTTTTAGAGTATTTGAACGCTAAACACTATAATGATACTTTACCAAATGAGCTGCAAGATGTTTATGATACGAATGAATATAAAAAATCACAAGCCTATAAACTAACCAATTATAAATTTGGAAAACTTTCTGGTTTATTTTCAATTATACTAACATTAGGGTTTATACTTTTTGATGGCTTCAAGCTAGTTGATGATTTTGCTAGAACATTTACTGATAACAACATCCTTATTGCCCTAACTTTCTTTGGCATCATCATAATTGGGTCAGATATTATTACTATTCCGTTTTCTTATTACCAAACTTTTGTTATCGAAGAAAAATTTGGTTTTAATAAATCTACAAAAAAACTGTTCTTTTTAGACAAGCTGAAAGGCTGGTTAATGAGCGCTGTATTAGGCGGGGGTGTTTTATCATTAATTATTTGGTTTTATGAATTCTCTGGCGCAAATTTTTGGTTATATGCTTGGGGAGTGGTTACTGTTTTTAGTTTGTTTATGAACATGTTTTATGCTAAACTCATTGTGCCATTATTCAACAAACAAACCCCTTTAAAAAACGGAAGTCTTAGAGATAAAATATCAGCATACGCAACAACTATTGGTTTTGAATTAGACAATATTTTTGTGATTGATGGTTCAAAAAGAAGTACAAAAGCAAACGCCTATTTCTCGGGTTTCGGTAGCCAGAAAAGAATCACTTTATATGACACTTTAATAAACGATTTAGAAGAAGATGAAATAGTTGCTGTATTGGCTCATGAGGTAGGCCATTACAAACGTAAGCACATTATATATAATCTATTCCTATCAACACTAGTAACTGGGTTTACATTATGGTTGCTTTCTGTATTCATATCAAGCCCTTTACTTTCTGAGGCTTTAGGCGTACAAATACATTCGTTTCATATTGGTATGATTGCTTTCGGCTTGTTATACAGTCCTATTTCAGAAATCACAGGCTTATTTATGAATAGTTTGTCTAGAAAATTTGAATATCAAGCAGATGATTATGCTAAAGAAACATATAATTCAGATGATTTAATCTGTGCTTTAAAAAAATTATCTAAAAACAGTTTAAGTAACCTCACACCACACGCTACTTACGTTTGGTTTCATTATTCACACCCAAGTTTACGTCAACGAATTTTGAATTTGAAAAAATAATTTGTTTTTGATTATTTTTTTTACATAACTTTGTCCTCATAACATGAATACATTTACAACAAATAATACAAACTGGTGGTGGTTCCGATTTAATTCAATAATCGTGAACTCGTAACCTGTTTAATATATAATTAATAACAAAGGCTTACCGTTTTCGGTAAGCCTTTTTTTTTATACACAAATTTAACAAATGAATATTAAAACCATAACAACTACTTGCCTTTCAGATACTATTACTCCGGTAGGGTTGTATTTAAAATTACGCGATCAATTTCATAATAGCTTTTTACTTGAAAGCTCTGATTATCACGGCAATGAAAACAATTTCTCTTTCATCTGTATAAAGCCTTTAGCTACTTTTTATGCCAATGAAAACACAGTAAAAACAACTATTTTAGGTGCAGATAAAAGACACATTGTTTCAAATAAAAAAGAAGTCATATCACATTTACAGAATTTTATTTCTGGTTTTAATGTTGAAGAAAATACCGAAATCACTAACGGTGTTTTTGGATATAGTAGTTATGATGCCGTTCAATACTTTGACACAATAAGTTTAGATGTTCATAAAAAGAAAAATACAACTCCAGAAATGCAGTATTCACTTTTTCAATTCATCATCCAAATTGATCATTTTAAAAACGAAATGACCATTTTGGAAAATTGTATTGAAGGTACAAAATCAGAAATTGAGACTATTAAACACTTAGTTAAAAATAACAACCATCCACAGTACAACTTTAATTTAGTAGGCAAGCAATCATCTAACATTACAGATCAGGAGTTTAAACGCATGGTTAATAAAGGAAAAAAACACTGTCAACATGGTGATGTTTTTCAAGTTGTTTTATCACGCCAGTTTTCTCAAAAATTTAAAGGTGATGACTTTAATGTATACAGGGCACTACGCTCTATAAATCCTTCGTCTTATTTATTTTATTTTGATTTTGGAGACTTTAAACTATTTGGCTCATCTCCTGAAGCTCAACTAAAAGTTGCTAATGGAAAAACAACCATCAACCCCATTGCTGGAACTTTTAAAAGAACAGGAAATGATATAGAAGATCAAAGACTTGCAGAAACATTAGCCAAAGATCCTAAAGAAAATGCTGAACACACCATGTTGGTAGATTTAGCACGAAATGATTTAAGCAAACATGGAAAAAATGTGACAATTAAAACTTACAAAGACATTCAGTTTTATAGCCACGTTATTCATTTAGTATCAGAAGTTGAAGCCGAGAACAAAAATGAAGATGCCATTCAAATGTTTGCTGATACCTTTCCTGCAGGAACACTATCAGGAGCCCCAAAATATAAAGCAATGCAATTGATAAATAAATTTGAAAATCAAAATAGAGGGTTTTATGGTGGTGCAATTGGTATCTTTGGGTTTGATGGTAGTGTTAATCACGCCATAACAATAAGAAGCTTTATGAGTAAAAACAACATGTTGTATAGTCAAGCCGGAGCTGGAGTGACAGTAAACTCAAATGAAGACAAAGAATTACAAGAAGTCAATAATAAATTAGGAGCCTTAAAACAAGCTTTAGTTTTAGCTGA
>CAJXHW010000237.1 GCA_913054565.1 uncultured Kordia sp.
ATATAATGTATCAATAGTATTAGTTTTAGAGAGAACTAATGCCGAATCTATATAAGGCATTGCTTTTATGGGATCAATTCTATTTTTTTTAGCATTGTTATAATACGTATTAACCTTTACAACATTCTCATTATTAAACGATGTATCATCCTGAGATAAAGGTGTTTTATTACAAGAGTTTAAAAAAAACAATAATATAAATATAAAGAGGAGCTTTAACTGAAATTTCATTCCCCGAAAATACTAATTACTACTGAAACTCCCAGTTTTATTAACCAGTACTACATCCAACTAATTAAAAAAAATGTGATAAAGAGATTAAAAAGAACAATTAATCTTTAATATACTGTGAAACTATTTCTAATTCAATTCCAGAGTACTCAGAAAATTCATTTATAGTAATAAACTGATGAGATTCTTTGCCTAGATATTTTCTAATATTCTGTAATACTTTACGTCCATAGCGTTCACTTCTGCCTGTGATTCTTTGGATATCTTTTGGATATATACAAACTCTCTTTTCAATCATGATACTTTATCTATGCTTTATCCATGCTTTTGAGTGGACTTATGTAAAGATAACGTGTTTTTTTGAAACTTTATTGGCTGTATCGGAATGGGTGTCCCAAAACGGAACTAGATATTTTACTGATTGCTAAAAAGTTACGTGCTTTATAGGAGTAATCAAAAAATGAATAGTTATGGCAAAGCAAATTGGAATTATTAAATTGAAAGGAACTATCGGAGATATTTCTTTTTACAAATCACAAGATGGGCATTTAGCTCGTGGTAAAGGAGGTGTTGAAGCTTCTAGAATTGCAAATGATCCAGCGTTTCAGAGAACTCGTGAAAACGGATCTGAATTTGGACGTGCTGGAAAAGGTGGTAAATTATTGAGGGTAGCACTACGTACGTTGTTGCAAAAAGCATCTGATAATAGAGTAACGAGTAGATTGACCAAAAATGTACTTGCTGTTATCAAAGAAGACACAACCAATGAACGTGGATTGCGTACTATTCCAGATGGTAATTTAGCACTATTGGAAAGTTTCGAATTTAACAAAAATGGAAAGCTTGCTGGATTGTTATACGCTCCTTACACAGGAACGATTGATCGAGTTGCTGGTACAGCAGTTGCAGACATTCCCGCTTTTGTACCCGTTAATGATATTGTAGCTCCAAGTGGGACCACTCATTTTAAAATCTCTAACGGAGGTGTTGAAGTTGATTTTGCTACAGAAACATATGTTTTTGACAGTGAAGCATCTGCCGTGTTACCTTGGGATAGTAGTACTGTTGCTGCGTTATCGCTTACTGCGAATTTAACGGCTAACTCTACGCTGCCAATGTTTCAAGCTATTGGAATTGAATTCTTTCAAGAGGTGAACGGTCAAATGTACTCCCTTAAGAACGGAAATTACAATGCTTTAGCAATTGTTGGTATTGATACTCCTTAGTCATGGAGTTAACACTTTACAGAACATATTTTGAAGGAGGTACCAATGGTACCCTCTTCTGTTCTGATAAGTTTTTGTGTCACACTATAGAATTGATCTGGAAACAAAATAAACGTAATATTTCTTGTATTCCAGAAGGTCGGTATGAAATCGTTACTAGATACTCTAGCTATTTTAAACATCACTTGTGGATTAAAAATGTACCTCAGCGCAGTTTGATTTTATTGCATCCTGCAAATAATGCTTTGAAAGAATTACAAGGATGTATTGCTCCAGTTACATATTTAGGAGGTTTAGGAAAAGGTTTACAATCTAGGAATGCGATGCAGAAATTAACGTCGATAGTTCACCAAGCTATTGATCAGAAAGAGAAAATATTTATAACCATTAAATCACATCATCATGAATTTAGTAGAAAGATATAAAAAACCAACTCCGAAGTTTTTTAAAGTATTGAGAAACATTGGAATCGCCTTAGCAACTGCTGGAGGTGTTGTTATCGCTGCACCGGTTAGCATGCCAGCTTTGATTGTTACTATTGCTACTTATATGACTGTTGCAGGAACTGTAGCTACTGCAGTTAGTCAAGCAGTAGTTGTAGATGGAAATTCTAAACATAAGAAAGATGCAATTTCTAATGATGGACCATAATACTAAAGCCGGTATTCTAGGCGGAACGATTTTATCGGCCTTTATGAATTTAAGTTGGAATGCGATATTCTATACAATCATTATGGCTGCAATTGGAGCTGTAGTCAGCTTTATAGTCTCCTTGTTGCTTCGTAAGCTAGTCAAGAAGTATTTCAACTAAATATTTTTAAAAGAGAAGCGAAAAAATCGTCAAAAAAAGAAAAGAGAAAGCAAACACACTGGCACGCTAGTGCCTAACTTTGCAGTCTCTTTTCTTTTTTTATTTAGTTCTAATCTAACTTCCGAACAGGTAATCAAAAAGGCGCGAGCCGCCTGCGAGATGAGCAAGGGTGTTGTGGCAAAGTAGCCTGATACCTTTAAAGTACAATCCATTTTTTCATTATTTAATTTTAGTAGAAGGCTGCCACAGCTACGTGTTACACGCGGGTGGCGGAGTTTTTGACCTGGAGGAAAAGTAAGTGCTATACTTTATGAGGTGAACCGATAGGGAAATCTGAATAAAGGTTTAGCTCTTACTGCGCGTTGCCGGATGTAATCATCCTGAAAGGTGATTTTATACGGCAAGTTGGCTGGCTCAAAAACTGTGACACCCAATTAGCCCGAAGCGACCCCGCAGGCTCGCAAAGCACTAAGTAGCGGTTGCACACAAATGGCGTTTTGCGAAGCTACCTTTTGGGTTTGGGTGCAAGAATAGCTACGGGTGAGGAAGGGATGTATTGTGTGTACTAAAACAAACCCAAAATACCAACGAGGATGTGTCACCGCAGTGGTGTTTTGGGTGGTAGATGCAAGAGAATACTATGGTATAAATACTAATGATGAGATTACCACGACTTTTTATCAAAAGCCTCGTAATGACATTAAATACCTCTTGCAGCTATGCTTTAGGGAACAAAAAGGAATACCTGACGAACACCTTATTACCTGTTCATGTATCCATTATTATATCTAAAAGCATATAGTTAATTATTACACAAAAAGATAAAAGCAACTATAAAACTAATACTGAGTAACAATGTAAGCTACTGATATGATAGAAAAAATGAATGCAGAAATACTTAAAACTTTTATAATCTTAAGTTCTTTTTTTACTTTATCATTTTTATTAGAATCAGATACCATTTTCGAGTTTAATTCTTTTAAAAATTGAACTTGTTGAATAGAAGCGTCTAACTCACCTATTTTATTGTTTACAGAAGTAATTGTTTCATCTAAAACAGTTTCAATTTTCTGCAAACCTTCATTCAACAATTGTTCTTTCTCATGCTCTTTTTTTGCTCTTTGTAGGTTAAAACTTATTAAATCATTAAGGTCATCACTACCTTTTTTTACTTTATCAAGACTCGAACCTATAGAAGTTTTATTTAAGTTAATTTCATTAATGCTTTTATTTAGATCTTCATATGTCATACATGATAACTGGGCAAGACCTTTTACCATCTTAGCAAGATTATCTGTATTTAAATTAACATTTTTAAATAACTTACCTATTGCAATTGTGGTTTCACTATTAGATTTTTGATCACTTTTAATTAATTCAAATAACTCACTTTTACTTGGACTATTTGAAAACCACTTATCATCTACTTTATTTTGTGCCTCCCGAATAAGGTCTTTATGTTCTCCTAAGTTATTTGTTAACTTAACAAGGTTCTTGCTTGAATCATTTAACCTATCTTGTAATTTATGAATATTTGGTATGATTTCCAATGGTTTAATTACTTGAAGTGTATTTTCCATATTCTATTTTATGATAATAATTTCAACTGAGCTAATAAATCATCAGTTTCATTTTGTGAATTAGTTATATTTTTAATTTTATTATC
>CAJXHW010000238.1 GCA_913054565.1 uncultured Kordia sp.
GCAAGGCAAATATATTAAAGTAATCCCTTTGCTAATCTCTGGATTAGCAAAAGTCTTTAAGGAAGAACCTATTAATGGTAGCGAAGTCCTATTATACTATATCAAACCTGGAGAAAGCTGTATAATGTCTGTAACCACTCTTATAAGACAGCAAACAAGTCACGTAAAAGCAGTAATTGAAGAAGACTCTACAATAGTTGTCATACCTGCCGATAAAGCATTACAAATTGCAAAGAAGTATCCTAGGTGGAACGAGTTTATCTATGACTTGTTCAATCTTAAATTTGATGAACTGCTCAATGTTATTGAAATTCTGACCTTCTCAAATAAAGATATCCGTCTGCTGGAATATTTAAAGAAGGAAGCTAATTTGAAAAACACAAATATCCTACAAACTACGCACCAACATATTGCTGATGATCTAGGATCTTCTAGAGAAGTAATTTCTAGATTACTTAAAAAACTAGAAATTGAAGGACATATTAAATTAGCTCAAGGTAGTGTTACACTGCTATATAATTAATTTTGTCCTTTTTTAAATCCATACGTATTTTGATGTATAAAATCCTTGGGGAATTTATCATCTCCAGGGAAACCTAATTCTATCGTTCCGCTATCCTCAGGAACATAATTCGTTTTAAAAATGTAGTCCCACAAGCTTAGGCTTATACCAAAATTTACTCCGTACTTACCGTCAGGCAGATCATATGCGTGATGGTACAAATGCATTACAGGATTATTAACAATGTATTTAAGTGGTCCCCACGTAATCTTAATATTTGAATGATTAAAGTGACCGATAGTAATTGCTATAAAGTGAACAATATAGGCTTGCTCTGGCTCAAAGCCAAAGAGTATCATCACACCAAATGTCTTTAAAGGCTTATACAAGATATTCTCCATCCAGTGATATCTCAAGTGAGCAGCAAATCCCATTTCCTTGACACTGTGGTGCACCTTGTGGTACTTCCACAAAAAGGGATATTTATGTAAAAGTGTATGTGTAAACCATTGCACAAAATCGAGGATAATGAAAAACACCACCAATTGTAACCACATTGGCCAGGTAGAAGGATCTATGAGTGCTAAAGTTTTATCTGTAATACCTAAATCACTAAAACCGACTTGTAGTAATTTGTAAAAACCGCTAATGGCAATCGAAAAGATGAAAAAATTAAAAAACATATAAAAACCATCTAACCAGAAGTCCTTTCTGAAAATAGATTGTTCCTTTCTCCAAGGAAAAACCATTTCTAAAATCCATACAAAAAGTGAGATAACAATTAATCCCCAAAAGTAATTTGTATACCAAGGCACTTCAAATAGTATTGATTTCCAAGTCCAATCCAATGTTCCGTTGAAAGCATTAATAAATGCATCCAGATACTTCTTCATTTTTCTGCTTAATATGTTTAATTACAAAAATAATTATTTGTAGACTTTAAGTCTGTAACATTAGTTACAACTTCTGTATAACCAATGTTGTCATTGCCCTTTTATCCTCAACATTGGTCGTTTTTATAGGTTCTATAAATTCAATATTGTAATCCCGTGATATCATCTCAATATGCTGCCTATTTAGATAAAATGTACCTGCTCTGTTAGTTTGACTCTCTTTTAAATAAGGAATATTTCCATCAAGGCCAATGTCTGAACCCATCCTGATTAATAAAGTTCCTTGAGGCTTTAATACTCTCACTAGTTCTGACAGCATTGTGTAAAAGTGTTTTTCGCTTTGCGCGAAATGTAATACTGCACTACAAATAACGTGGTTAAATTCATTTTCGCCGTAAGGCAAAGCATCTAAATGACCTACTTGAAAGTTATTGGCAGATTTTGGGTACATCAACTTAGCATTTTCAAGACGCTCTATGTCAGTATCAATACCATAAATTTTATAGTTATTTGCATAAAACCATCTTAAATTTCTTCCTTCTCCACAACCAGCGTCAAGAATGGAATCATCAGTTGCATATCTGTTTTTTAAAATTTGGTCAATTACGTATATGTCTACTTTTCCTAGTATAGCTTCCGTTTTAGTATAATTCATTTTTTTTAGATAGCCTTGTAACATCCGTCACAAGAATTAGTTTTTTAATATCCTACTTTTGAAGCAACTTAAAAAAAAATAATGAAAAAAGGTGTAAAGCTTCTATTTGTTTGCATTCTGTGCGCAGGAATTTTTACGGGCCTTTACTTTCTTATCAAATAATTAATTTTAAATACTTAATAAGATGAAAAAAAATATGGGCGGTGCAGACCGCATTATTAGATTTGTTGTAGCAGCTGTAATTGGTTTATTATACTGGCAAGGTATTATTGAAGGTACACTTGCATATGTATTATTTGCTGTTGCTGGAGTTTTTGTGCTAACAAGTTTTATCAGTTTTTGTCCTCTCTATTCTATAGTGGGACTTAATACCTGTAAAATTAAAAAGTAATAGCAGTGACATTGCTAGTGAAAAGGTAGTTAATATATTAACTATCCTTTTTTTTACTCTTATGTAACCCAAGTTACATTAATCACAGTTTTATTGCTTTATTTTTATTGAATTAATAAATCATCGAGACAAATGGCAACACATTATCAAGTTTTAATCATAGGAGGAGGAACAGCAGGCATTATGACAGCAGCTCAACTTCTAAAACAAAAGAAGTCGAACAGTATAGCTATAATAGAACCAGCAGAGACTCATTATTACCAACCAGCTTGGACACTAGTGGGCGCAGGTACTTATGATTATGACAAGACTGGTAGACCTATGTCGTCTATAATTCCTAAAGGAGCTAAATGGATAAAGGATAAAGCTAAAGGGTTTGATGCAGATAAAAATACCGTACACACTGAAAAAAGTGGAGATATCACTTACGATTATCTTGTAGTCGCACCAGGTCTTGCTTATGACTTTAGTTTAGTTCCTGGACTAGGAGAAGCAATGGACAAAGGAGTGGTTTGTAGTAATTACACAGATCCAAAACATACGTGGGATGTTGTAAAAAACTTTAAAGGCGGTACCGCTCTATTTACACAACCTGCAACACCTATAAAATGTGGTGGTGCTCCACAAAAAATAATGTACTTAGCAGAGAGTCACTGGGCAAAGAGCAATACAAAATCTAATACTAAAGTAATTTTTGCAACAGCAGGGACAGTCATTTTTGGCACCAAAGAAATTGCAAAAACATTAATGGAGGTTGTTGATCGTAAAGACATCAACCTTAGATTTAATCATAAGTTAGTTGAAGTTGATGGAGCAAACAAAATTGCTTGGTATGAACTCACAAAAGACATTGAAGCAGGCGGTTGTGTGGTTATGTCTGGAGATGACGTTAATAAGCATCTTGATGAAAAATTCCAATATAATTATAAGGATGTCAAAGTGACTGTAAAGGATGGTCGCTACGGTATACATTACGATATGCTGCATACTGCACCGCCATCAGTAGCCCCTAAGTTTGTAAAAGAATCTAACTTGGTAAATGATGCTGGCTGGCTAGATGTAGATCATCATACAATGCAACATAACAATTACTCAAACATATTTGGATTAGGAGATGTGGCTGCATTACCTACTGCTAAGACAGGAGCTGCCATAAGAAAGCAAGTGCCTATTGTAGTGGATAATTTAGCTTTACTAATTAAGCAAAATAAAATTGGTACAATGTCTTATAATGGATATTCGTCGTGCCCACTTGTGACTGATTATGGTAAAATGGTACTAGCTGAATTTGACTATGCAGGAAAATTTACACCAGACCCAAAACTAAAACAGCTTTTAATAAAAGATAGCTCTAAAGAACACTGGAGATTATGGATGCTTAAAAAATATATGCTTCCATATCTATATTGGAATAAGATGATGAAGGGACAAAACGTCTAAGAACTTATTCTTGAATTATAATACAAAAGGCGAATTTCTCAATAGAG
>CAJXHW010000239.1 GCA_913054565.1 uncultured Kordia sp.
CAGGGTTCTCTTTACAAGCCAGATACCCTATAAAATTAGTTTCATTTTCTGCAGCGTAACCTATTTGATGTGCCTCTTCATGACAGCTTACCAAAGGTAAATGGTATTTAGGAATCAAGTAATTTACTTGTGCTTCATTAGTAAACGGATTTAAATAACCGCTGTAACCAGAATACGTAAGAGGTAATGACCAAATTGATTTTTTTATACTTCTAGTCTTGTAAATTATTTGAGGATGTTTTTTATGAAGTTGTGAATAACCATTAACCGTTTTTTCAAATACCTGAGTTGTACCGTATGGAATTGCAGCTTTAGTAGTGTCATTTATAGCAATTTTTAAATGAATAGTATTTGTCCTAACAATTAGCTTTTCTGCAACTTTAAACAGTTGATCTGTCGTGTATGTTGTATCTAAACCTAAAGTTTTATATAAAGGTGTTCTGTAATAATTTAGCCCCCATAAAAAATGAAATACAAAATATATAACAGAAATAAAGGCAGTAATAGTAAGGAGGGTTTGTTTGGGTTTTTTATAAACGTTTTTAAAGTTAGAAAACCCCCATTTCAATATAAAAATAATGAGGATGGCATATAATATATCTCCTACAAAAAATGGAATCCTTCCAAATGTGTAGCGTAACGTTTTTGAAATTACTGGGTATAAACCGTTACTGTAATAAGTGTCAATAAAATTAGGGTATTGCCCTAAAAATTTGATTAGTATCACTTGTAAAGGAAATAATACGACTATAATTAGTCTTTTGTTTTTAAGATTGTTCAAGATAATTTACTTTCTGTAATGAGTAGCTTGATTGAGATTATAAATCTAATGAAATAAACTAAATCACATTACATCTAAATATATTAATTGATTAAAAACTCCCTATATTTGGGGTGTAAAAAAAACAGAAAGAATGAATCAAGAGATAAGAGAATTAGAACCAAAACAGTTATGGAATAAATTTGCAGATTTAAATGCTGTGCCACGCCCATCAAAAAAAGAGGAACGTGTTATAGCTTTCATGAAAAAATTTGGTGAAGATTTAGGGCTAGAAACAGTAATTGATACCGTAGGAAATGTGATTATTAAAAAACCTGCTACTTCTGGTATGGAAGATAGGAAAGTAGTGGTGTTACAATCACATTTAGATATGGTACATCAAAAAAATGCTAACACTGATTTTGATTTTGATACGCAAGGAATTGAAATGTATGTTGATGGTGATTGGGTACGTGCAAAAGGAACTACCCTTGGTGCAGATAATGGGTTAGGAGTTGCTACAATTATGGCAGTTTTAGAATCAAAAACCATTCAGCACCCAGCTATTGAAGCACTGTTTACTATTGATGAGGAAACAGGAATGACAGGGGCAATTGGCCTGAAAGGCGGATTGTTAAATGGTGATATTCTTTTAAATCTAGATACTGAAGAGGATGATGAAATAGGTGTGGGATGCGCCGGAGGAATAGATATTACAGCTACAAGATCTTATAAACAATTAGCTACACCTCATGGAGCAATTGGATATACAATTGAGATTAAAGGTTTAAACGGTGGGCATTCAGGAATGGATATCATTAAAGGGTTAGGGAACGCAAATGTTTTTATGAACCGTTTGTTGTATAAAGGAGATAAAAAATGTGGGTTACAAATTGCCTCTGTAAAAGGTGGAAGTTTGCGTAATGCTATACCAAGAGAAAGTTTTGCCGTAATAGCTATAGATAGCAATAGTCAAGATGTTTTTGAAAACGAGATAAATTCTGAAATAACTAAGATAAAAGCCGAATATGCAAGTTTAGAAGCTGACTTAGATATTATTCTAACTGAAACCGCATCTCCTGAAAAAGTAATGGATACTGACGCTCAAAAAATGGTGATAAAAGCTATTTATGCAGCCTTAAACGGAGTGCATAGAATGAGTCCTGAAATTGATGGTTTGGTTGAAACATCTAATAATATTGCTAAAATAATCATAGCTGATGGTAAAGTCACGGTAATGTGTTTAACACGTTCTTCGGTAGATTCTAATAAAGATGATTTAGCAAATAAATTGACATCTTGTTTTGAGTTAGGTGGGTTTGAGGTTGAATTATCTGGTTCATATCCAGGTTGGACCCCAAATATGAATTCTTCAATAGTAAAGTTAACTGCTGAATTGTATAAGAAAATTAATGGTGAAGAAGCTAATGTAGCTGCTTGCCATGCCGGATTGGAATGTGGGATTTTAGGAACTCATTATCCAGAAATGGAAATGGTGTCGTTCGGACCAACAATTAAAGGAGCACACTCTCCTGATGAACGTGCAAGTATTTCTTCAGCCAAAAAATATTGGCATTTCTTTTTAGAAGTTTTAAAAGAAACACCAAAGAAGTAATATTAATCAAAAACTAAACATAAAAAAAGCCACTCATTCGAGTGGCTTTTTTTATGTTATAAACGTATTATTTTGTTTCCTCAGCTTCAGGAGTTGGAACAATTTCCAATTCAAAAACTAGATCAGAGTTTGGAGGTATTGGTCCTGCACCTCTTTCACCATACCCTAAATGAGAAGGAATGTATACTAAGGCTTTATCACCAGTAGACATTGATAATAAACCATCTCTAAACCCTTGAATTAATCGTGCCTCAGGACTGTAGTCCATAGGTATTGGACTATAACCAGCATCATTATTTTGTGTTTTTCTTGGGTTAATCATATTATGTTTTTCTTCATATGATTTGATGTTTGAATCAAATAGCTTACCGTCAGCTAAAAATCCAGCATAATTAACTAATACTTTAGAACCTATTTCTGGTTTTGGATTATTAGCTTTTGTGATGTAAGAAATTTGAATTCCAGAAGTTAATGTTTCAGCTTTTGCTTTGTAGTTGTCAAACATAGCTACAGTTTCTTTTTTTACAGATGCTAACCTAGCTTCTTGTTCTTCTTGTTCTTTCTTTTCAAGTTCAAAATGATCACTAAAAATTTTAGCAGCGTCAAACTTCTTTGCTGCACTACCTTTTCTAATAATTTTTACAGTTTGAATTTTGTCATCTTGAGCAATTGAATCAACGACTTCTTGCCCTTTTACTACATGTCCAAAAACAGTATGTTTGTTGTTTAACCAAGGCGTTTCTTTGTGTGTGATAAAAAACTGACTTCCGTTTGTTTTTGGACCAGAGTTTGCCATTGATAAAATTCCTGCTTTATCATGAACTAAACTAGGGTCAAATTCATCTTTAAATTTGTAACCTGGGTCACCAGTACCTGTTCCTAACGGACATCCACCTTGAATCATAAAGTCTGCTAAAACTCTATGGAATTTTAGTCCGTCATAATATTTCTTTCCTTTAAAATGATCATCGGTAACCTCAGTGTTAGTTCCTTCGGCTAAAGAGACAAAATTAGCAACAGTAACTGGAGTTTTTTCAAATTCTAGGGCACAAATGATTGTTCCTTTATCGGTTGTAAATTCTGCATACATTCCTTCAGCTAAATCTGGGTATTGGTCGTTGCATGATGATACTGCAAAAAATAATGATAATAGTAATAATTTCATGGTTTTCATTTTTTGTTAATCTTTCTTGGTTGTTATTTTATTTAATAATACTGTGCACACTATGGGTGTGTTAACGTTAATTCTATGTCCATCACCTCTGTAACCATAAGCTAATTGTGATGGAAAAATGTACTTTATTTTTTCATGTTGTTTTATAAGCTTTAATCCTTTTCTAAAACCTTCAATAATTTCATCTTGTTGGTCAATAAAATAAGTTTTGTTGCCTATTTCCTCTTGAGTATATATAGTTGTATCCATTAAATCAGACACAGAATATGTGTAGGAAATTTCGTCGCCAAAATTTGGGGTTACAGTAGCAAGTGAATCTTGTTTTATATAGGTGTACCAGAATCCATTGTTAGAGTTAATATAGCTGTTAATAGA
>CAJXHW010000240.1 GCA_913054565.1 uncultured Kordia sp.
TTTTTTACAACTTTACTTTTTAAGTAACTCTATTACCTTATTTATCATTTTATCGTCGGAATCTTTTATTTGATACGCTAAATTATCATTAAATAATTGTGAGGCTATAGCTGCTTTTAAATAGTGTTTTATTTCTGAATTATGTGTATTAAAATCTATATTCAATTGATTTCTTGTTCTAACTTTCACATAAGATTTGAATGCTGATAGCATTTCACCTGACACCTTAAAACGTGAAATCAATTCTTCCTTTGTCAGCTTAGCATAATAAACTCTGTCTTTTTCAAGTTCGTCAAAAATAAAATTATCAATCATAGCTGAATTGATAGCATATTTAACTTTTTCATAATCATTATCGGCATTTATGGGCACAAACACATCAGGTATAATCCCACCTCCACCATAAACTGTTTTCCCCATTGGCGTTGTAAATCGTAATGAATCTGCCACTTCAATTCTAGACGAGTCCGTTAACTCTCCTGAAATATATCTTTTAGTATACTCATCATAATAATCAAATCCGCTTCTTGACACATAAGGTTTTTGAATTGAACGCCCGGTTGGCGTATAATACCTTGACACCGTTAAACGAATAGCACTTCCATCACCCAACTGCATCTCTCTCTGAACCAAACCTTTACCAAATGACCGCCTTCCAACAATTGTACCTTTATCATTATCTTGTAACGCCCCAGCTACAATTTCACTTGCAGATGCCGACTCTTCATCAATCAACACAAACACATGTCCGTTTTCAAAACTTCCTTTTGATGTTGCAAAAAATTTATCGATATCTCCTTTTTTATTTTTTGTAAATAAAATAAGTTTATCATCTTCTAAAAATTCATCAACTACTTGTTGTGCCCTATCTAAAAAACCTCCTGGATTACCTCTTAAATCCAAAATAAGGTTTTCCATTCCTTCCCTCTTAAGCATTAACAACTTATTCCTAAATTCTTTATACGTTGTTTCTGCAAAACGGTTTATTTTAACATAGCCTAACCCATTTTGAATCATGTAAGCTATTGGAACACTTTTTAATGCCACAACACCTCTTTTAACTGTAACATTAATTTTTTTACTTACTGATGCCCTATAAATCGTCAGGTTTACTTTTGAGTTAATTTCTCCTTTTAATGTTTTAATTACTTTTTCATTAGTCATACCTGCACCATACAGCGTATCGTTATTTGCTAAAAGAATCTTATCACCAGCTTTTAAACCTGCCTTACTACTCGGCCCATTTTCAATTGTTTTTATAATTGAAATGGTATCATTTTTAACATAAAAAGACACTCCAATACCTACAAATTCTCCATTCATAGACTCTGTAACCCCCTCTAAATTTTTCCTTGGAATGTATACTGAATGTGGGTCAAGGTCACCTAAAATTTTATTTACTGTAACATCAACAATACTATCTGTATTTACATCATCAACATACTCATAATCAATGTAATCCATTAACCTACTCAATTTCTGTTTACTTGAAGAGTCTGTCAATAAATTGGTTTCAGAATTGAAATGAAATACCCCTCCTAACCAAAAACCAATTGCTAAGGTTAAGCCTATTATTAAGGGAAGATATTTCTTTTTATATGTCATTTTAAAATTGTTCTAGATGTACAACTTCTACACCTGCTTTTTCTAAAAACTTAACACCTGAGTCATCTTTGTATTTATCTTTATACACCACGCGCTTAATACCAGATTGATGTACTAATTTACTACATTCTTTACATGGCGACAATGTAATATACAACGTTGCTCCTTTACAAGATTGTGTAGACGCTGCTACTTTTAATATGGCGTTTGCTTCAGCATGCAACACATGCCATTTTGTATACCCCTCTTCGTCTTCGCAGTAATTATCAAAGCCTGTAGGCGAACCATTATAACCATCAGAAATTATCATTCTATCCTTTACAATTATTGCTCCAACTTGTTTTCTGATGCAATGAGAGAGTTTCCCCCATTCACTAGCCATTCTTATATAGGCTGTATCATATCGTAACTGTTTTTTCTCTGGCATTCTATTGTTTTGTGTATTACTAATCTACTAATTAATATATTGGAAGTGTTATAAGGTTGTGTTAAAAATCACCTAGACAATAACATTGGTATCACTAACCCTAAAATTACTGACGAAATAACCACTACCCAAATGCGTTTAGAAACATTTAATATATTCTGAACTAGCCCTCCTAAAATAAGTACAACTAATACAATTATCACTTGCGCAACCTCCACACCTAAAGCAAACTCAATTAAAGGAAGTAGTTTGTTAGATTCAGAACCTATTATCATTTTAAAATAATTAGAAAACCCTAAACCGTGAATTATTCCAAAAAATAGAGTTATAAAAAAGACTACTCCAACCTTAGTATCTTTAATAGTTTTTCCGTGAAAAAATATATTAAATAAAGCTGTAATAGCAATTGTTACTGGAATTAAAAACTCCACCATATCGCTATTAATTTTAACCAAGTTATAACTTGATAATATTAAAGAAATTGTGTGCCCTACCGTGAAAACAGTTACTAAAAACAATATCTTTTTCCAATTAGAAAACAGATAAGGAGCTGCCAAGGCGGCAAGAAATAAAATATGATCATACCCATTAATATCCAATACATGAGTAAGTCCTAACTCAAAAAAAAGTTGTAGTTGTTCCATGCCTCAAAACTACACAAAAAAAGCGACCAAAAGGCCGCTCAAATATGGTTTTTTACTTCCAGAAGTGTTCCAAAATAACCTATTTATCACTATTTAAAAATCCGAAAATAAAATACATTAAGGTTGATAATGCTCCAATTGCAGCTACTAAATATGTTCTTGCAGCCCATTTTAAAGCATCTTTAGCACCTGAATGCTCCTCTCTAGTTAACATATTTTTATTTTCCAACCACGCTAAAGCTCTATTACTAGCATCATATTCTACTGGAAGAGTAACAACACTAAACAATGCCATAATTCCATACAGGACAATACCGGCTAATAACATTGTTTTTCCTAAAACAGATGACGCTGATAACACAAAACCTCCCATAATCACCCATTGCGATAATCCTGAAGCCACATTAACCATTGGTACTATTTTAGAACGCATTGTTAACCATGAATATGCTGTTGCGTGTTGTACTGCATGTCCGCACTCATGAGCAGCTACTGCAGCTGCAGCTGCATTACGCTGATTGTAAACACCTTCACTTAAATTAACAGTTTTATTAACAGGGTTATAATGATCAGTCAACATCCCAGACGTCGAAATTACCTTAACATCTTGTATTCCATGATCGTTCAACATTTTTTGTGCAATTTCAGCACCAGTCATTCCGTTTCGTAAATAAACTTTCGAGTATGTTTTAAACTTACTTTTTAACCTATTACTAACCAACATGCTTACTATTGCAATTAGACCAGCAATGATATAATATCCCATCATAGTTTCTAATATTTAAAAATTACATTGAATATAAGCAAAAATCTAGCCAATTATAAAAACAGAACAATCTACTGATGTTTTGTCAGCTTTAATCTTTCCATTGCAAGCTTTCCATAAGCTTTTCGATATCTTTTTTTAGATAAAAAGCTGCAGGGAGAATGGAATCATAGTTAGGTTTAACCCTAAAGTAAACAGCGCCTCGCAGAAAATGCTTTTTATTATCCGTAATATAAAATTGTACTGGAGAAGCAGCATTTCCTTCTATTTCATAAACCACACCATAAGCCTTTTGCTTATCATTTTCGTACAAAATCGGCTTAATACTTTCAGCCTTTTGTGTGTGTTCTTGAGTTAAGTTTTGCGCATCACGTAATGATGTTTTTAACAACTCTTTATCTACTCCAATATATGTTAAATGTATTTTCCCTTTTAACTCTGGATAACTTAAATTAACATTACAATATTGCTGAAGCCCTCTT
>CAJXHW010000241.1 GCA_913054565.1 uncultured Kordia sp.
TATAATGGTCCTGTAAAGAGGTTTAATTGATGTCCGGTTGTAATCGTATACGTATTCTGCTGATTTAGTAAGTGTATGTTTTTTGCAGTTGTCTCAGAAGTTTCTAAAGCGGCATATTGCTTTAGAAGTGTCTTTACTAAAATAGACCTTTTTTCTTCAGAAAATTGCTTCTCTGCTATCTGCTCAGCAAAATTTTCTAAGTGAGGAAATCGGTTGTAAAAGGGTTTTAAATTTGGATGCTCATCTAAGTAATCACATATGAATGAAGAAAAATAATTGGCGTCTCTAAATGAAATACGTGTTACGGGCATCGACTTACTTTTTTGGTAAAGATACTGTCTTTTAAAAAATATCTAAACTCTCTGTCGAATTTTTCAATAGACACTAACAAAAAAAAAGAGCTTGTTTTCACAAGCTCTTCAGATTATATATTCAACATATTTTATTCTACTATTCCGTATAAATCAAAGTCTTCGGCTTCTACAATTTTAATATTTGCAAATTCACCTTGTTTCAAATAGAATTTTTCAGCGTCAATCAACACTTCATTATCAACATCAGGTGAATCAAATTCTGTTCTACCAACAAAGTAGTTGCCTTCTTTACGGTCAATAATACAACGGTAGGTATTCCCAATTTTTTCTTGGTTCAACTCCCATGAAATCTGAGATTGTATTTCCATGATTTCATTAGCACGTTGTTGCTTTACTTCCTCTGGCACATCATCTTCTAAATTATAAGCATGTGTATTTTCTTCATGAGAATATGTAAAACATCCTAAACGTTCAAATCGCATCTCTTCAACCCATTTTTTTAAGGTTTGAAAATGTTCTTCTGTTTCTCCAGGGTATCCAACAATTAAGGTTGTACGAATAGCCATTTCAGGCACTAAGGCTCTAAAATCATTAATCAGCTTTGTCGTTTTAGCTTGTGTAGTTCCACGTCGCATAGACTTTAATAAATCATCAGCAATATGTTGTAACGGAATATCTAAATAAAAACAAATTTTAGGCTCAACTTTCATCAAATCTAACACGTCCATTGGAAAACCTGTAGGGAACGCATAATGTAAACGAATCCATTCGATTCCTTCAACAGCAGCTAAAGCTTTTAACAATTCCGCTAAATTTCTTTTCTTGTATAAATCTAATCCGTAATAGGTTAAATCTTGAGCTATTAAAATCAATTCCTTAACACCATCAGCTGCTAATTTTTCAGCTTCAATAACTAAGTTTTCAATTGGTGTTGATTTATGTTTTCCTCTCATTAAAGGAATTGCACAAAAGGAACATGGTCTATCACATCCTTCAGCAATTTTTAAATAGGCATAATTTTTAGGTGTCGTTGTTAAACGTTCACCAATCAATTCATGTTTATAATCTGCTCCTAAAGCTTTAAGTAATTGTGGTAGTTGCGTTGTTCCAAAATACTCATCTACATTAGGGATATCTTTTTGCAAATCTGGCTTATAGCGCTCACTTAAACACCCTGTTACAAACACTTTATCAACTTCGCCCTCTTCTTTTTTCTGCATATACTCTAAAATAGTATTTACAGACTCTTCTTTAGCGTTATTTATAAATCCACAGGTATTAATTACAACAATATTACCCTCTTCTTCATGTGCAACCTCCTTACCATTTGCTTTTAGTTGTCCCATTAAAACCTCTGAGTCATAAACGTTTTTTGAACATCCTAAAGTAACTACGTTGATTTTATTCTTCTTAAGTGATTTCGTTCTCATACCTGAATTTTGGACTGCAAATATACAACCAATAATCAAAACTTTATTATATTAGTTGTAACTAAACCTACTTATAATGCGTTACCTACTACTTTTGTTTGTTTCTGCTATCAGTTTTTCTCAGGAAACTAGTATTGATAGTATTAACATCTATTACTCTACTGCTAAATATGTTTTAAATGATGTTCAGAAAGAAGAGCTTCTGTATTTTTTATCAGACAAAGACAGTAGTCTAACTGAACATATCACAATTAAAGGATATACTGATTTTGTTGGAAGTATTCGTTACAATACTAAACTTGCCAAATTACGCACCTCAAATGTTGCTGATTTTATGGCTACTAAATACAATAGTACCATTGAAGAAGTTGCTATTGGGGAATTAGAAAAACCATACAATTACTCTCTTACTGATGGAGTTCAGGAACATCGAAAAACTACCATTAGTATTCGTTCCACTATAAAATTAGATGATTCTAAATATACCTATCTACAAAAAATTGATAGCTTAAAAGAAGGTGATAAAATTAGATTGCGAAATATCAATTTTAAACTAGCTACTGCTGATCTTACCAAATCCTCAGTTCCAGAATTGGATAAATTGGCAACTATAATGGCTAATAATGAAAATTTAGATATTGCTATTGAAGGTCATGTGTGCTGTGGAGCAGACAAAGAAGTTAAAACACAAAAAATGACTTATGAAAATGAGTGGCTCTCTAATAAAAGAGCTAAAACCATTCATGATTATTTAATTAGCAAAGGAATTGATTCTATTAGGCTGCAACACAAAGGGTATGGATTCACTAACCCCTTAATCTACCCTGAGGAAAGTGAAACAGACAGATATCAGAACAGACGTATTGAACTTTCAGTTATTAGTAATAATCACCTTGAACAACTTAATAAAATAGAAATTGGTGAAAGTGTAACTTTAAGAAATATCAGTTTTGAATGGGGAAAGGCAGAACCAACAACAGACTCTTTCCCAGAAATAATGAACCTTTATAAAGCTTTGGATAATTTCCCTGACTTAAATGTTGAAATCCAAGGTCATGTTTGCTGTGGAAAAGAATCTTATACTACTGGAGAAAAAAAATCACACCACAACCACACTCTATCAAACAATAGAGCGCATAATATTGAAAAGAAACTAATTGCCTTAGGTATTGATGCTGAACGACTATCTCACAAAGGATTAGGTTTTTCACAACCTAAAATTTTTCCTGAGAAAACAAGCGAGGACAGGCATATAAACCGAAGGATTGAAGTTGTGTTGCTAAGCAAATAAAAAACATGAAACTAAATTTACTTCCCTTTTTTCTAATTGCTACTTTTGGTTTTTCTCAAACTAAAAAACCTGACAGCTTAAAACTTTTTTTTGATAACGCAAAGCATAGTATTACCGATGTACATAAATCACAAATAGCAGCATTTTTTAAAGGGATTAAAGTTGAAGAAGTGCGTCAAATAAGAATTAAAGGGTATACTGATTTTGTAGGCAACCACGTGTACAACAACAAATTATCAAAAAAACGCGCAAAAGCTGCCTATACATATGTAACCTCAAACTATCAATTTACAGCAATTGCACAACAAGGCTTAGGAGAACTTGATGATCAAAGTCCCGAGGCAAGTTTTGAAGAAGGAAATAGCAAACACCGAAAAGTAGATGTGATTTTATCTTATGAAAAACCTAAAGACGTTTATGTTAGTTTAACTCGAAAGCAACGTTATCTTAAACAACTCCCAAAACTATCAGTGGGTGAAAAACTGCGTGTACAACACACCAATTTCTATATAAGCACTCCAAATATTACTAAAGCATCTGAAGAAGATATTGAAGGTATTGTGAAAATTTTAAAAGGGTATCCAAAAATATCCGTATTAATAGAAGGTCACGTCTGTTGTGGCGACAAAAAAGAATATGAAAGCAACGTTGCATCAGAAGCAAATCTCACACTTTCTACTGAACGTGCAAAAAACATCTATTTGGAACTCATTAAATATGGAATTAAAAAAAGCAGATTGTCTTACAAGGGCTTTGGTTTTACAAGGCCATTAGATTTCCCTGAAAGCACTGTTAAAATTCAACAAGAAAATAGACGTGTAGAATTGAAAGTTTTAAAAAATTAAAAAAGGATTACTTAAAAGTAATCCTTTTTTAATTTTT
>CAJXHW010000242.1 GCA_913054565.1 uncultured Kordia sp.
ATTTATAAAAATTAAATATATTTTTTTCCATTTATTTTTGTAAAATAATAGCGCGATTAATAATGGAGCACCAAAGTGTAAAAAGTAATGGAGTAGTGGTTGCATTACCAAAATTTAGCTTGAGATTCTAAGTAGTTTAAAGTGTTTGGTCCTTCATTGAAAAGCAAATCAAGTATACTTAAGTTATTTAAATAACCATACTTATCACAAAAAACTTGAGTGTATTCTTCAAGTTGAACAGGTGTTTCTTTTTTAGAGTTTACCAGATGTCTAAAATCAGAATGTGAAGTTAAGCTACTAAAAGTATCGGTATATAATATACTTGTTTCAACTTCAATACAATTACAAAGTATATTGAATATTTTTACGTTCAAGTTGTATAAACTTGTGTGTGGTGTTGTGAAGATGTCTTTTAAATCATCTTCATAATATTCAAAAAACGGCGATGATTTATAAGCTGAAACAATTGAGCGCCAATGTTGTTTTTGCCAATTTTCAACGTTTTCAATCTCAATATCTTTATATAAGGTTTTCTGTTTCTCTTTATTATGTTTTACTGGAATGTTTAGCAACAGTTTTCCATTGGCACCATAAATATACATTCGGTTTCTGAAGGTTTGCTTTTGAAAATTATCAACAGCTTCAAATGTTACAGTATCTGCGTTTGCTATAGCTACAAAGTGCGCAACAGTAGGAAAGTATGTTGGGTGAATTAGGATGTTCATTTACTCTTTGTTACCTTCTTTTTTCTTTTTATAAAATTTAAATCCTTGCCATAATGCAATGACCACTAAAAAGTATGGTAAATAAGAAACAGGTTTTCCACTACCACCAACAGTAGTAAAAATACGCTCAGTATTAAATTTCCAGTTTTTAATGTTGCTTAATCCTAGTTCAACACCACTAATACTCATCCAAACAAATACAGGTTTACCAATAACATGATCAAATGGCACAAACCCCCAGTATCTAGCATCTAACGAGTTCTGACGGTTATCTCCCATCATCCAATAGTAGTCTTGTTTAAAGGTGTAAGTTGTAGCAATTTTTCCGTTGATGTAAATATCATTACCATCGGTATTTAATTTGTTTCCTTCGTAGTCGGTAATAATGGCTTTGTATAATGGTAGTACTTCTTTATTTAAGGCAACGGTCTTTCCTGCTTCCGGAATATAAATTGGCCCCATATTGTCACCGTTCCAAATACCGTCCATACTACTCGGGAATATTGTACTGTTGTCTTTAATTCCTTTTGGTTTAATGTTTCTTGTAATAGAAATAATATCAGAATTACTAGCCAATGTTTCTTTTTCCTCTACAGACATGTTAATATTATACCGGTCTGTTGCTTTAAAATCAGTATTCTGGCTTAGGTTTAAATCACCTGATATTTCCACCATATAACTTGTAGAATCGTTAGGAAAAGGAACAACATTTCTTAAGTTATATCTTGCAGCTGATGCTTTATTGATTTTATAGAATCTGTTAAATTCTGTGGTCCCAATATCGTTTTTTAAATATTGAGCTGACAAATACTTTTTAGAGATAACTGTGTAATAAAATTGAGTTTTTGCACGGTCTGGTAATTGAGTTTGTGTTCCGTTAATAAACACATACCCGTCCTTGACTTCTAAAGAATCACCAGCAATACCAACACAACGTTTTACATAATTGGTTTTTTTATCAATTGGTTTTTCATATTTTTTATCTGCTTGTTTATACATGTTAAACAAAGTGTCTGCAGGCCAATTAAATACAACAATGTCATTACGCTTAATGTCTTGAAAACCTGGGATACGTAAATAAGGTAGTTGAGGTTTCTTTAAGTATGATGGACTGTTTACAATAGGCAAAGTATCATGAACCATTGGGGCAGCTACTGCTGTCATTGGTAAACGTGCGCCATAATGAAATTTACTTACTAATAAGAAATCTCCTTTTAAGAGTGTTTTTTCTAATGATGACGTAGGGATAACAAATGGCTGCATGAAATATGTGTGTACCAAGGTTGCAGCAACAATGGCAAATAAAATAGAACTGACCCAATCACCTGAACTACTTTTAGTTTTTAAACTTCTATCTTTTATATGTACAAGCTCTTGTGTGTAGTTGATGTATGCAATGTATAAGCCACATGTTAAAATAGCCAAAGCGGTATCCGTATAGGTGTTTTTTCCAAAACTTCTACACGTTTCTACCCAAATAACTGGAATCATAATTAAATTAATAATCGGTACAAATAATAAGATAACCCACCATTTAGGACGGTTTATAATACCCATTAAAACTATAGCATTGTAAATAGGTACAAATGCTTCCCATGTATTTCTACCAGCTTTAACGTATAATTTCCATGTTCCTAATCCGTGTATAACTTGGGTGATTAAGAAGACTATAAGCCATTGTGTAAGTGTCATATATTGTGTTTTTTAAGTCGGTTTTTTTTTAAAACAGACTATTAATTTCTTTTTTATAAGTGTTTACTGTTTGTTTATTGTTACGTTTTTGTAATTGTTTTAACGTTTTACAAACCTAAAACATCTTTCATTGTAAAGTTTCCATTTTTACCAACAAGCCATTCTGCGGCAATAACCGCTCCAAGAGCAAAACCATTTCTATTGTGTGCGGTATGTTTAATTTCAATAGTGTCAATATCACTTGAATAATTTACATGATGAGTGCCTGGAATATTTTCAATTCTTTTAGCTGTAATTGGAATTTCATTTTCATGAGATGCATTATCTAATTTCCAAGATGACTGATTAGAATTGTCAATGATTCCTTCAGCTAAGGTTATAGCAGTTCCACTAGGGGCATCTAGTTTTTGGGTATGATGAATTTCTTCAATACTAACATTGTATTCTTTTAATTGATGCATCATTTTTGCTAAATGCTTATTTAGTTCAAAAAACACATTTACACCAACACTAAAGTTTGAGCTATAAATAAGTGCACCATTAGTCTCTTTACATAATTTTTCCACCTTTGGGTAGTTTTCTAGCCAACCAGTTGTACCAGAAACAATAGGAATATTGTTTTTTAAACAAGTATTAATATTATTAACAGCAGCAGTTGGAACACTAAAATCTATAGCAACGTCAGTATTAGATAAATCAATCACAGTATCTCTACTTGATTTTAGCACAATGTTATGTCCTCTTTCTATAGCAATGCGTTCAATGACTTTACCCATTTTTCCGTAGCCTAGTAATGCAATGTTCATCAGAATTTATAATTTAGAGTTAGTCCTAAATTTGGTTTGTAGTCAATCTCATTTTGATAAAAATCAGGACGTAAACTCAAATTTTCATTTACATTAAACTGAGCTAAATGTGCACTCACATTAGCGTCAACAATATTTAATATGTAAAATATACCAGTAACTAAAAGTGATAAGTCTTTATTTTTACTATAAAACTTTTGGGCATCAATTAACGATGCGTCACTCAAGGTTTTTTCACCAGTGGTTTGATTTATAAATTCATCATCTGTAAATCCAGCCAACCGTCTTTTGTATATATCTCTATAACGTTTGTATTGTTTGTTATTTCGTGTGTAAAAATAAATTCCTGCTCCCATACCTGCATAAACAATAGGAACCTTCCAATATTGTTTGTTATGAATCTGCCCGAGCCCAGGTAAAACTGCAGAGAAAAATGCAGCTCTAGCTGGTGATAAGGGGTCAATTTTTATAGGTTTAACGGTTGTAGAGTCTTTTGCAGCTAATGTTAGCTCTCCGGCTTGTTGTGCTAAGGAACTCAAAGAAAATAGACCAATAAAAAGTACTATGAAAAGTTTATTTTTCACGGTCTAATAATTTTTTAATTCGGTTAAAATCTTCTTCGGAAGAAAAAGGGATTGTTATTTTACCACTACCAGATTTGCTAATATT
>CAJXHW010000243.1 GCA_913054565.1 uncultured Kordia sp.
GGAGCTACTTCAGATTTCATGGAAATTGAACGACAAAGAGGTATTTCTGTAGCAACTTCTGTTTTAGCATTTATTTATAGAGATAAAAAAATAAATATTTTAGATACTCCAGGACACAAGGATTTTGCTGAAGATACTTTTAGAACACTAACAGCTGTAGATAGTGTTATTGTTGTTATTGATGTTGCAAAAGGAGTTGAGGAACAAACTGAAAAATTAGTTGAAGTTTGTAGAATGCGTAATATTCCTATGATTGTTTTTATAAACAAAATGGATAGAGAAGGTAAAGATGCATTTGATTTATTAGATGAAGTAGAACAAAAATTAGGCTTACGAGTAACACCATTAAGCTTTCCTATAGGAATGGGATATAGCTTTAAAGGCATATACAACCTTTGGGAAAAGAATATAAATTTATTTTCTGAAGAAAGTAAGCAACATATTACTGACACAATTTCATTTGAAGATGTTAACAACCCTGATTTAGAAAAACACATAGGTGAAACCGCTGCAGAAACATTACGTGAAGAATTAGAATTAGTTTATGAAGTATATCCTAAATTTAATCAAGAAGAGTATTTAAAAGGAGATTTACAACCTGTTTTCTTTGGTTCTGCTTTAAACAACTTTGGAGTAAGAGAATTATTAGACTGCTTTGTTGATATTGCTCCAGACCCAAGACCAAAAACTTCTGACACAAGAGAGGTAAAGCCTAATGAAAATAAATTTACCGGATTTGTGTTTAAAATTCACGCCAACATGGATCCTAAACACAGAGACCGTTTAGCTTTTATTAAAATTGTATCTGGTATGTTTAAACGAAATACACAATACTTACACGTCAGAAATAACAAAAAAGTTAAATTCTCCAGTCCGAATGCTTTTTTTGCCGATAAAAAAGAAATTGTAGATATATCATATCCAGGTGATATCGTTGGTGTGCATGATACCGGTAACTTTAAAATTGGAGATACTTTAACTGAAGGTGAGGTTATGAATTATAAAGGCGTGCCTAGCTTCTCACCTGAACATTTTAGATATATTAATAATGCTGATCCACTAAAATCAAAACAACTATATAAGGGTATTGATCAGTTGATGGATGAAGGGGTTGCTCAATTATTCACATTAGAAATGAACGGTCGTAAAGTAATAGGTACAGTTGGTGCTTTACAATACGAAGTTATACAATACCGTTTAGAACATGAATATGGAGCAAAATGTACTTATGAAAACTTAAACGTTCATAAAGCTTGTTGGGTAGACCCTGAAGATGCAAACAATGATGAATACAAAGAATTTAAACGCGTAAAACAAAAGTTTTTAGCAAAGGACAAAAGTGGGCAACTGGTCTTTTTAGCAGACTCAATGTTTTCATTACAAATGACGCAACAAAAGTACCCATCAGTAAAGTTACATTTTACAAGTGAGTTTTAGACTTCTATTATAATCATACAAAAAGGCAACATTAATAAATGTTGCCTTTTTGTATGATTATACTTTAATGTTACCTAAAAAAAAGCCGCAAATTTTATTTTGCGGCTTTTTTTATTATGCTTCACCAGTTGGTCCAAAATTCATCGGAATTGGTGGTTGTTCAAAATCTTTAATTTCACCATGAACATTTTCAAACCGATTAACATTATCAGCTAAAGCTTTTAATAATCGTTTTGCATGTTGTGGCGTCAATACAATTCTTGACTTCACTTTGCTTTTTGGCACACCAGGCATGATGCTTACAAAATCAACAACAAACTCTGAAGCAGAATGATTAATGATTGCTAAGTTGGAATAAATTCCTTGCGCTACATCAGCATCTAATTCAATATTTATTTGTTGTCCTTTTTGGTTTTTATTATCAGCCATTGTTAACTAAGATTTTCTTCAACTTTTGTCATTTGTTCATATTCTTCCTTTGAACCTACAATAATTTTTTCATAGTTTCTCATACCTGTTCCAGCAGGAATTCTATGTCCAACTATTACATTTTCTTTCAATCCTTCTAATGTATCAATTTTACCAGCTACAGCTGCTTCATTTAACACTTTAGTAGTTTCCTGGAAAGATGCTGCAGAAATGAACGACTTCGTTTGAAGTGATGCTCTTGTAATACCTTGTAAAATTGGCGTTGCCGTTGCTGGCACAGCTTCTCTTGCTACTACTAAGGCTTTATCATTTCTTCTTAAGCTAGAGTTCTCATCTCTTAATTGTCTTGCAGTAACAATTTGTCCTGCTTTCAATTCTTCAGAGTCTCCTGCATCTTCAACAACTTTCATTCCGTAAATTGCATCATTTTCAATAATAAAGTCCGATTTATGAATCAATTGGTTTTCTAAGAAAATAGTATCTCCTGAATCATTAATTTGAACTTTACGCATCATTTGTCTAACAACAACTTCAAAATGCTTATCGTTAATTTTTACCCCTTGTAAACGGTATACTTCTTGTACTTCGTTTACTAAGTATTGTTGAACTGCTGATGGCCCTTTTATTGCTAAAATATCTTTAGGTGTAATTGACCCATCAGATAATGCCATACCAGCTTTAACGAAATCATTTTCTTGAACTAGAATTTGGTTAGCTAACTTTACTAAGTATTTCTTAACTTCTCCTAATTTAGATTCAACGATAATTTCACGGTTACCACGTTTAATTTTTCCAAATGAAACTACACCGTCAATTTCAGAAACAACAGCTGGGTTAGATGGATTACGTGCTTCAAATAACTCTGTAATACGTGGTAAACCTCCTGTAATATCACCTGCTTTAGAAGATTTACGTGGAATTTTAACTAAAACTTTACCTGCTTGAATTTTATCACCTTCATCTATCATCAAGTGAGCTCCAACTGGTAAGTTGTATGAACGTAATACTTCATCTCCTTTACCAAGGATAAGTAATGTTGGTATAACCTTTTTATTTCTTGATTCAGAAATTACTTTCTCTTGGTAACCTGTTTGTTCATCAACTTCAACTTGGTAAGTAACACCTTGTTCAATGTTTTCGAACTTAATTTTTCCTGAGAATTCAGAAACGATTCCACCGTTAAATGGATCCCACTGACAAATAACATCATCTTTCTTTAATAATTGTTTATCAGCTACATATATATACGCTCCATAAGGAATGTTATTTGTTGCTAAAACAATACCTGTATTCTTATCTACTAATTTAACTTCTGCAGTACGAGAGATTACGATATCAACTTCGTTTCCTTCATTATCTTCTCCTTTAACAGTACGTAATTCGTCTATTTCAGCTATTCCTTCAAACTTAGCTTTTAAGCTGTTTTCTTCAGAAATATTTCCTGCTGTACCTCCAAGGTGGAATGTACGTAAGGTTAACTGTGTACCTGGCTCTCCAATAGATTGTGCAGCAACAACTCCTACGGCTTCTCCACGTTGTACCATTTTACCAGTTGCTAAGTTACGTCCGTAACATTTAGCACAAATACCTTTTGTAGCCTCACATGTTAATGCAGATCTTACAGATACATGCTCAATAGGTGCTGAATTAATTACATCAACTAAATCTTCTGTAATTTGGTTACCGCTTTCAACAATTACTTCTCCTGTAGCAGGATTAATAACATCATGTAAAGCAATACGTCCTAAAATACGATCACCTAATGGCTCTACTATTTCTTCATTTTTCTTTAATGCAGTAACATCTAACCCTCTTAATGTTCCACAATCAACAGAGTTGACGATAACATCTTGAGATACATCTACCAAACGACGCGTTAAGTAACCTGCATCGGCTGTTTTTAATGCGGTATCGGCAAGACCTTTACGAGCACCGTGTGTAGAGATAAAGTATTCTAAAATTGAAAGTCCTTCTTTAAAGTTAGAAAGAATTGGATTTTCAATAATTTCACCA
>CAJXHW010000244.1 GCA_913054565.1 uncultured Kordia sp.
GAAAAGATTAATTATTAGGATCTAATAAATATAAAAAAGCGACTATAAAAAAAACAGTCGCTTTTTTGATTTAAGAAACAAGCTGTTCATAAAAGCCGCCAATCTCCAAGGTGCTATCAATAAAGTGTATTTCATAAATCCAAAATCGCTTATTACCCAGTTTATCGTTATCACTCATTAAGTTGTGGTTGTTAGGATGGATGTAATTAATTTCATCTTCGCCAAGTATTTTTTCATGCGGAAAATTACCAACTAAATGTCCGCAATGTTCATTACCATAAGTCCATCCGTACTTTTTTGCTAATTCTTTAGTGTAGTTATAAAACTCAGCACCAGTTAAATGACCTTTGTGTTTTTCATAATAAGTTTTGCCTTCTTGCCATGCTTGCTCAACATCATGTTGTAGTTTTAATTTTTTGTCATTGGTTCCTAATACATAGGTTCTACCAATATCAGCTTCCCAGTCGTCAAAAACAGGGCCGAAATCAAAAAAGATGATATCATCATCTTGCAATGTTAAAATAGGTGGGTTTTCTTTATAAGGGAGGAGTGTGTTTTTCCCAGAACGGACGATACGTTTGTGCCAGAATTTTTTTATCCCAAATAACTCAAAAGCGAGTTTATAAACCTCAATATTTAATTCGCGTTCAGTTTTTCCTACGGATATTAAACACCTATCTTCAATGGTTTTAAAGAGTGTGAGTGCTTTTTTTTCAGCGTCTATTAAGTTTTTATGTACTGTTGTCATGAAGGTGTAAGTGTTCTGTTGTAGTTTAGGATTATGGTTTTATGATTTATCGTTCTCCTTTTTTGATAAAGTTGTTCCTACTCCTGCGCCAATAGCAACACCTACACTAAGCCATAAGGCTATGTTACCTGTAAATATTCCTACTAAGGTTCCTAAACTAATGCCAAGAGCTACTGAAGTAGCTAGTTTTTTATTTTTTGTCATGTAAGCAATTTAATTAAAAAACAGTTTGTTTTTCATTAATCTCATTTATAAATATATTTCAATCTCTCAAATATACTTATTCTAATCTAGAGTTGTTTGTACTTAAAACTGGAAATAAATAAACGGTTGAAAATCGGCTGCGTAGGTTTGGTAGCATATAATAGAAATTAGAACGGCAATTTGTGTTTTGATTACAAAATGACTATTAATAAATAGTAATTGCACTGTATTTTTTAAACGGTATGGCAGCCAATGTGCAATATAGCCTATACTCATAATAATGAATACACTTTTATACTCTGTAAGTAAGTGTAGTGCATTGTTTAAGTCCATGTTATAGCAAATTTGATGGTATTGTTTACTAATATGCCCCATGCTATTTCCTCTAAAATAGACTCGTGTAAAGGTGATAAACAAGAACGTAACCCCAACTTTCCAAACCAACACTAATGGAGAATTGCTTTTTTCATACGGACTTATTCGTCGCCAATATTTATACACCAATATTCCTAAACCGTTTAAGCCACCCCAGATTACAAATTTCCAAGATGCGCCATGCCATAAACCACCAATTAACATGGTAAGTAATATGTTGATGTTGGTATTAAAATGCTTGATAATTTTTGGGATGACTAAGCATAATAGCATTGCTGCTACCAAAACACCTATGATAATTAGTGTGTATGTGTAGCTTTTTAATGCTATTAATAGCAGGGTTAAAAAGCTTAAACATATAATATAGGATACAGTTGTGCCTTTTCTATTTCCACCCAACGGGATGTATAGGTAATCCTTGAGCCATGTTGATAATGAAATATGCCAACGTTTCCAGAAATCACCACAGTTAATGGCTTTATATGGCGAGTTGAAGTTTTTGGGTAGTTGGTAGCCCATTAATAAGGCTATGCCTATTGAAATGTCTGTATACCCAGAGAAATCACCATAAATTTGTAAAGAATAGCCAAATAATGCCATAATATTGGTGAAGCCAGAAAACATCTCTGGGGCATCAAACACACGGTCTAAAAAGTTTGCCGCAATATAATCTGCAAACAACATTTTTTTTATAAGACCTATTAAAATCATGTATACTGCCTTTCCAAAATCGGTTTTGGTAACAGTAATGTCTTTACCAATTTGCGGAATAAAATCAGCAGCCCTAACTATAGGTCCTGCTACGAGTTGTGGGAAAAAACTTACAAAAAAGCCAAAATCAATAATATTATTAAGCGGTTTTAGTTGATTGCGGTATATGTCAACACTATAACTTATTGTCTGAAAGGTGTAAAATGAAATACCAACTGGTAAAATGATGCTGTCTACAGTAAAATAATTATGTTGGCTGATGCTGTTGGTCCATAACGCTAGGTGATTAATGACTTCATAATCCGTTTTAAAAAGATTATTAAAGGAGTCTGTAAAAAAATAAGCGTACTTAAAATAACATAATGTTGCTAAATTAATAAACACACTTATGATGACTAAAATTTTCTTTCTTATTTTTGAAGAGGTGTGATAAATTCCTTTTCCTATAAAGAAATCATTTACTGTACTGAAGAGTAAAATACCAATAAATAAACCGCTTGTTTTGTAGTAAAACAATAGGCTTACAGCAAACAAATAAGTTATCCGTAATGGTTTCTTCTTGTATATTATAGCGTATATTAAATATATTAACGCAAAGAATATCCAAAAACTTATTTGAGTAAATAATAATGGGGTGTCCTCATGAAAGCTAAATATGTCAAGCAGCTTATTCAATACGGTTCCCTTTTTTAGTGATTTGATTTAATAGTGTATTTGGTTTGTAATTCATTTCTTGCTCCCAGGCATTTATTAAGGCTTTAAAAAGTAAATCGGCTTTAATGTCATATCCTTTTCTTGTAAAATGAATTCTATCCTTTGGCATTAATTTGTTGTCATACCATTTTTGAGAAGACACATAACCTCCCATGATTTCATAAAAATCCCAAACAGCCATGTGGTATTGCTCGGATAATTCATAAATTGCTTGCGCCGCAACTTTTGTGTTTGGGTTAGCAAACTGCTTTTTGTAAAATGAATCATTAGGCACTGTAAGTAAAATAGCGCAATCAGGATTTGCTTTTTGTATTGATAGTATCAGTTGTTCATAGTATGCTTTATACTGTTTTTTGTTAAAATTAAGTGTGTATGTGTCATTAGTTCCTACAGATATGATGAATAAATCGGGTTTATAGAGCAATAGTTGTTGCTCAAAAAAAGCGGCTCTGTTATAAAAAGCAAAACTCGCTCCGTTAACACCTATGGTTGTATATTCAATACCCGGATTGTCATTCATAAGTTCTAGCCCCATCATTAAAAATTCTGAATCAGTGTTATTTGTGGTTTTTCTAACACAGATATTTAACTCACTCATTGTGGTGTTAAGAGAGAATTCAATATAATGCGCATCAGAATTTCGTGTTTGTGATGTGACTAAAGAATTATTAGAAACCGTTACGGCATAATCATCAGACCATTCATTGTAAAACACTCGTAATTTATTAAAATCATAAGTGTTTTCTGAATAGTTTTTATAGTTTGCTTTAATGTTAATGTTAGACATAGAATCTTTAAACTTAGCACTGACCCCAGAGAGCCCCCAAGCTACAGAATCAGTTCTAGAACAGCGGTAACCTTTCCATTCGCCATCATAAGTGACTTTATAATTTAAAGGGTTGTTAGTTTTTGCCATTCGGTAAGGATAGATAAACCCACGTTGCCCTTTAGCCTTAGTACTGATGTTTTGTAAATAATGGCGCAACCTATTTGAATAAAAATCTGCTTGAATGTGTGAGCCACCAATATGAAACACATGCAATTTTTCATCATTATTTTTATAGATATTATCTAGTTTTTGGTATA
>CAJXHW010000245.1 GCA_913054565.1 uncultured Kordia sp.
TTATAGACTTTAACTAAAATCATTAAAATAATAGAGAGTGAGATAATGCCGATGACGCCAAAAATCCAATTGACTTCATGCCGTACAATAACTAAAAATACAACAGAAAACAATATGATGGTAGCCCCTTCATTAAACAACCTCATATAGTTTGAAGAGTGTTTTACAACACCATTTTGTAGTTGTTTGTATATTTTATGGCATTTAAAATGGTATAAATACAATAGAAAAACAAAGCCTAATTTTACTTGCATCCAAGGAATATGTAATAATCCGGAATTTAAGTACAATAATGCTCCGGCAAATATTAAAGTTAAAATAGCAGATGGCCAAGTGATGATATACCATAACCTGTTAGCCATTATTTTTAGTTGTTTCCCTAATATTTCTTTATCAGGTGAGGGTTTATGAGACGCTTCAATTTGATAAATAAACAATCTAACAATATAGAATAATCCTGCAAACCAAGTGATTACAAAAATAAGATGCAATGCTTTTATGTAGTTATAGTACTCAATCATTTGTTTAAGATATAGGGGTGTTTGTTTCCCAGTCTTTAATCCAAGTTGCTAATAGCTTTGCCCAATCGTCATTATCATTTAAACAAGGAATTGTGTGGAATTCTTCTCCTCCAACCTCTTTAAATAATTCGGCGCCTTCCATGGCAATCTCTTCTAAAGTCTCCAGGCAGTCTGAAACAAATGCAGGTGTAACTACCACCATTTTTTTGGTGCCATTTAACCCAAATCGCTCAATAGTCCTATCAGTATAAGGTAACAGCCATTGGTCAAACCCTAAACGCGATTGAAAAGACGTGCTGTAAGTTCCTTCTTTTAAGTTTAAGTTTTTAGCTACCATTTTTGTAGTTTCTAAACATTGATGACGGTAACAAAATTGATGTGCTTTTGAAGGAGTGTCACAGCAACTACCATCTATTTTACAATGTGATTTAGTGATGTCCTGTTTTCTAATATGTCTTTCTGGTACACCATGATAAGAAAACAACAGTTGATCATAATCAATGTTTTCTAATCCTTTTTTTATTGAATTAGATAAAACATTAATATAATCTGCTTTGTTATAAAATGCTGGTAGAGAATCAATTTTTATGTTAGGAAAAAAATCTTTCTGCAATTTGTCTGCTAAAACAGTTATTGTTTCTGTTGTTGCCATTGCAAATTGATGATAAAGCGGAATAATATAAACATCATCCACACCTTTATCTACCAACTCTTGTAATCCTTTTTTTATAGTCATTGCCCCATATCGCATTGCTAAAGCAATAGGTGTATTGGTGTGTGATTGCACTTTTTCCTTTAAACGCTCAGAAATTACAATTAATGGAGAGCCTTCTTTCCACCAAATTTTTTGATAAGCAGCGGCAGATTTTTTTGGTCTAGTTTTTAAGACGATTCCTTTAACTATAAAAGCTCGTAATAAATAATTAACATCAATTACACGAGGATCCATTAGAAACTCATCTAAATATTTTTTAACATCTTTAGGATCTGTACTATCTGGAGATCCTAAATTGACAAGTAAAACACCTTTCATGCTATTGTTCTTGATTTAATGATTGAACGTATTTTTTTGGAGTTATTCCGAATTTCTTTTTAAAAGCAGCAATAAAATGACTTGATGTACTGTAGCCAACCTTTAAGCCTACTTCATTTACATTAACGGTGTTTGTTTCCAATAATTTTCTTGCAAATTCCATTTTATAATTAAATAAAAAACTAAACACTGAGTCGCCATAAATTTGTTTAAACCCTTCTTTTAGTTTTTTTAAGCTTAAGCCAACTTCATCTGCTAACTCTTGTAAACTAGGTGGTTCTGCTATTCTTGTTATAACAATGTCTTTTGCTTTTTTAATTTTTTTAACATAATCTTCATCAATTAAAAACGGGCATTTTTCATTATTAATGCCTTCATTAGTATTGAAGAATAAGCTTAAAAGTTCATATACTTTTCCTTTTACATAAAGGTTTTTTATAGAACTGTTTACATTAAAATTTAAAATCTGATTTAAAACGATGGCCATTTGAGGTGTCGTTTGTCCGTCATCATAGTATTTTTTAGTTTTGTTTTCATCACTTAAAAACGGAATGTATGCGGCTTCTTGTGAGAATAAAGAATGAAATTTTTCAATTGATATTATTACTGATATTACCCATGATTTTGAACGTAATTCTAGGTTAACTGGAAGTTTTTTTAAAGTGTTGTAAAGCAGCATATGTCTTGAGTCTAACACATCAAATGCATATGAGCTGTCGTTAAAAATAAAACGTGAGCTTCCTTTAATACAGAAATGAAACTGAATAAATTTGTTATCAACATCCTTTTGAAAGTATTGAATGTCATCTGTCTCATTTTTAGACAATAACACAAAAAAACCTTTTTCTAATATTATTTCTGTCATGGTACTTTTACCGTTGTTTTTTATCTAAATTCAGAATTCAAACCGTAAACCTTTATTTAGAATAAGTCTAAACAAATTCATTATGAGTGCTTTACAATACTACAAAACTAAACTTTTAAGCTGTTTTTTTACTTAGAATGACTATAAAAATTAAAAATCGACATAAAAAGAACTTTTAGCGACACTTTTATTTAAATCATAATAATACTTTTGTGGTTGATGATTATGAATATTATGCAGCAAAGACCAGAATCAAAAGGAACTACATTTTATGCTATAGGCTTAAGTTATAAAAAAGCAGATGCAAAAATAAGAGGAAAGTTTAGTTTAGATGCACAGAAAAAAGAAGCGTTATTAAAGCAAGCTAAATCTGAAGGTGTTTCCAATTTGATTGTTACATCTACATGTAATAGAACTGAATTATATGGTTTTGCGCAGCACCCTTTTCAGTTAATTAAACATTTATGTGAAAATACATCTGGTAGTATTGAAGAGTTTCAAGAGGTAGCCTATGTGTATAAAAGCAATGAAGCTATTGCGCATATGTTTAAAGTAGGTACTGGTTTAGATAGCCAAATATTGGGTGATTTTGAAATTATAAGTCAGTTAAAAACAAGTTTTATTCAATCAAAAAAGCAAGGTTTGGTTGATGCATTTATGGAGCGTTTAATTAATGAGGTTATTCGTGCAAGTAAGAAAATTAAGAATGAAACCGAAATAAGTTCTGGAACAACATCTGTGTCATTTGCATCTGTACAATATATACTGAACAATGTGTCTAACGTATCTGACAAAAATATCTTATTATTCGGAACAGGTAAAATAGGTAGAAACACTTGTGATAATTTAGTTAAGCATATTGATAATAAGCACATATCATTAATAAACCGAACAAAAGATAAAGCAGAAAAAATAGCAGGAAAGTTTGATTTAACCGTTAAGGATTATTCTAACTTACAAACTGAAATTCAAGACTCTGACATTGTTATTGTGGCTACTGGAGCCAGACAACCAACGGTGGATAAAGAGGTGCTGTCATCTACAACTAAAGAGTTGTTAATATTAGACTTATCAATTCCTAAAAACGTGTCTGATGACGTGTTGGATTTGCCGAATGTTACCTTGATACACTTAGATGATTTATCTAAGGTTACCGATAGCACTTTGGAAAAAAGAAAAGAACATTTGCCTCAAGCAGAATTAATTATAGATGAGGTGAAGGCTGATTTTTTAGCTTGGCTAGAAACACGAAAATTTGCGCCAACAATCAAAGCTTTAAAGTCAAAATTGCAAGAAATTAAATCTGAAGAAATTGACTTTCAGAGAAGAAAAAACAACCAATTTGATGAAGTTCAAGCAGAAGTGTTGTCAGATAGAATTATACAAAAAATAACGAAGCATTTTGCGAATCATT
>CAJXHW010000246.1 GCA_913054565.1 uncultured Kordia sp.
TTTAAGAAGGTATGGTGGTGCTTTTTAAAATACATTAACTATCGATTTAAATTTAATTGCCTCACAATTAAAAGTAACAAAATCTATTATTAAAGAACAGCTTTTATCTATTGAAAAAAACAACATTATCAAATTACAACTATTTGATTCTGATATTAATATCACACTATTAGAACCTCGTGAAGATGATAGGACTATAAATAGGGTTTCTAAATTTTTAGTGCAACAAAATAATTTAAAAAAAGAACAATTTCAAGCTGTAACAAATTACATACAAACAACAACTAGCTGTAAAGAACAGCAATTACTTAACTATTTTGGAGAAACAACCAATGAAAACTGTGGCATCTGTTCATTTTGCATTTCTGAAAAAATCATAAAAAAAGAAACCACTTTAAATCTTCAAGAACAAATTACCACACTTTTAAAAGACTCTGCTTTAAGTTCAACAGAAATACTAAATGAGTTACAATGTCCCCCTAATGAATTGTTAAACCTTATAAGAAATTTAGTTGATCATTCTAAAATAGAATTATTACCCAACAACAAATACAGGCTTAAATGATTCATATTGTAAAAGCGGATGTTTCTCATGCAGAATTACTTTCAACTATTGGCAAAAGAACCTTTCTAGATGCACATGGACATAGTGCACCAGAAAATGATATTAACGTTTACATTACTAAAACCTATGCTATAGAAGCCGTTAAAAAGGAATTATTGCAACCAGAACAGGTTTACCATATTCTATACTACAACAACACCTTAGCTGGTTACTCTAAAATTCTAATTAACAAACCAAACGAAAACATTTCTCTACTAAACATCACCAAACTAGACCGTATTTATTTTTTAAAAGAATTTTATGGTTTAGGTTTAGCTAAAGTTTTATTGAACTTCAATATTAACCTATCAAAAAAACACCAACAAAAAGGAATTTGGTTAGCTGTTTGGATCAATAACTTACGAGCAGTAAATTTTTATACAAAAAGAGGATTTACCGTTGTTGGAGAGCATCATTTTAGGATTTCTGAAACTCATACAAACCCAAATCACGTGATGTATTTAGAATACTAAATACATCACGTGATTTTTATCTTTTATCAAAAAATTAGAAATTATAGGTATAGGACGCCGTTACATATGTTTTACGTTGTTCCACAACTGCTCTATTGGTTAATCCAGAATCGTATAATTGATGACTGGTATCTTGACAAGATTGATTGTAAGCCATATCTAATTTTGATCGTCCAAAATTATAACCAAAACCTAATGAATATCCTGTTAAGTCATCCATTATTTTTTTGTTCTTATACGGACTTTCTTCAAAACGATACCCGGCCCTTAAACTCCACTTTTCAATTCTATATTCACCTCCTAAATTAATTGAGGACGCCCCTACAAGGCTATAACCTATTTCAGCATTAACATCCTGAAAATTATTATTAGGCCTCATTTTCATATTATTATAGTCTTGATAATTATAATCTATACTTAACAAACCTTGTTTACCAAACATAAATGCTGCACTTCCTGTTAATTTTAAAGGCGTACGCAATTTATGATCTTCAAAAATATTTATCTGATTTCCATCAATAAAATCTATGTCTATATCAGCTAAGTTTGAATTAATACGTTGAGATAATTCATCAGTTAACACATACCAAGTTGGCGATTGAAATGATGCTCCTAAACGGACTACTTTACCTAGCTTACCTATGGCTCCTAATTGCATAGAAAATCCTCCACCAGATGTTCTTAGGTAATTATCAAACACCACGTACTCTAATGCTGATGCAGCATCATAACCTGACTCTTCAATTCTTGAATCACGCTGTACATCTATAAAATGACCATTTAATGACAGCCCTAAATACAACACATCCTTATATTGAGTTGATAGGTTAAAATTAAATTTTGAGTTAGACCCTGAACTGCTGTAAAAATAATCTTGATGAACTGTTGAGTAATCTCCATTTCCAACATACATTATATTAAGAGGATCGGCATCATCAACCGGATTGATAACCCCTCCATAATACCCTAAAAAAGCCTGTTGATAACTATAACCATAATTAGCTCCAATATCTAAATAAGCATCTTCTAAATACTCACCAGACAAAGCTTGAATATCTTGAAAAGCTAATCCATTTGCATGACTTAAAAAATAAGAATCTATAGATGTATTACTTTGCCCTGAGATAAAATACTCTTGATCAAAGCTTTGTGTTTCTTGATAATTAATTGCAATCACAAATTTGTTCCACTCAGAGTTTTCTTTTGTATTATTTAACACAAGTGCTCCTCCCAACTGATTAATTGTTAGGTCGGAAAATGTAGACCCTGTTTGTGTACCAAAATAACTTGCGTCATTTTGGGTGTTGGAAAATAATAACGACCCTGATATTTGTGAACTTTTAAACACAGCACTACTTGCTGGGTTATTATTAATTGCTGACAAATCACCTCCAAGTGCACCAAATGCACCACTCATGGCACTATATCGTGCAGAACCTTGGCCGTTTGAACCACTAAACAATAATGCGTCATTTATGTTTTGAGAAAACCCAACCGTAGACATGACTCCTATAATAAGTAAAACTCTTTTCATACTTGTGATATGTAGTAAAAAAATAGCGCTACTAATACTTCAGTAGAGCTATTTTAATTTAATGTTATAATTATGCTCTTCCTCTTCTACTCGAAAAACTTCTTGAACTGGAACGAGGTGTTGATCGTGGTGCACTTCTTGGTGTTACCGAACGTGGTGTAGACCTTGGAGTGCTTCGTGGTGTTACTGAACGAGGTCTTGTCCCTCTTGGTGTTACTGAACGTGGTGTTGTTCCTCTTGGCGTTACTGAACGAGGTGTTGTTCCCCTTGGTGTTACTGAACGAGGCGTTGTTCCCCTTGGTGTTACTGAACGTGGTGTTGTTCCTCTTGGCGTTACTGAACGTGGTGTTGTTCCTCTTGGTCTAACTGAACGCGGAGTTGTCCCTCTACGATTAACTGTACCTCTTCTATTAAAGTTACGTCCAGAATAATAGTTAGATGCATAACCTCTTCGTCGCGGCCCATTTATATATGCATAATTTCGTCGTCCGTAGTATCCATAATTACCGTAGTAGTATGGATGCCCATAGTTGTATCCGTAATATCCAAAGTTGTTGTAATATGATCCCCATCCCCATGATAAACCACAAAACGGCCAGCCACTGTAATAACTATTCCAACCACCGTAATAATAATTATCCCAATAGTTATATGGCCTGTAAAAAGATCTATAGTATGGTTGTGTATTATACACATTAACAGTCACATTATCTCCTGCATCTTCCCATGCTGCATAACTTTCTCTTGCTACTTCAGTGTCTTGTTCAACAATATCTTGAGAGCTATAACCATCTACATCCGTAAATACTTCGTCATCAACAATTTCTCCATAATCTGTAACAGTTCTTCCAAAATACTCCTCATAATATTTTGAGTTTTCTGAAGGTGTATTTACAACCACCTTTTTAGAAACAACTACAGGAGTTTCAGAACTATAAATACCGTCATCATCATATGATGCTGATTGATACGACCCACAGGAAACCAAAAGTAAGCCACTTAAACCTGTTAGTAAAATTGCTACTTTGTTCTTAAAAAAGTTATTATACTCCATATCTTCTTGATTTATATTGTTGAACATAACAAAAATAGTTAGTTTTGCCTAAACTATTTTTACATTTAACATAGACACAATATTTGTGCCAAACTACAATATATGAGCAAGAAACTACCTAAAAGAAGCGAAGATTTTTCACTATGGTAT
>CAJXHW010000247.1 GCA_913054565.1 uncultured Kordia sp.
ATTATCAAAAAAATATTATGTAAAAACTATATTTACTGTTGTAAAACAACCATTAATTGAATATTCGTTATGATTTTATGCCATTTAATCATTTTTATTGAGTAATTAGGGAACTATACAAAAAAGGGCCGTCTTAACAGACGACCCTTTTTATATAATCTAAAAAAATTATTTATTACTCTTCTTCTTTCTTTTCTTATCCTTACGTAATTCTTTTAAGAACATAACAGCTTCATTGGCTCCTGAATTCTCTGCATGTTTTAAGGCAGTATTTCCTCGAGAGTCACTTGTATTGATTTTTGCTCCATTTGCGACTAAAAGCTTCATGATCTCTACCCTATTGTAACGAGCTGCATACATTAAAGGCGATTTCCCTCCTGAGAATTTATTTACATCAACTCCCATTTCAATAAGCTTTTTTACCATTTTCACATCGTTTTTAGCTATTGACTGACATAATGGACTGGCATCCACATTTTTATCAGCAGCAGCAACTTCTACTGTTTTTACTGTTGCTAACTTTGAATCTACTGTAGTTGCACTTACTACAAAACCACATACTAATGCGGCCATTAAAACATTTCTTTTCATAATGATTATTTTTGATTGATGATTAATTGACAACAATTTAAGAACTAATTAGCAACATCAATACCTGACTTACAACATCTAACAAAAGTTTAACATTAATCATGTTTTTCCTTAATAAAAACACAAAAAACACATTCCTTCTACAACAGCTTTTCATATATAGTTAACATAGCTTAATTAAAAACGCCATTTATTGTATCTTTGCAAACTATTAAAAACACAACATGAATAAAAAAACGATTCTTTTAATACTTGATGGTTGGGGAATTCCAGAAGATGAAAACACATCTGCTATTCACCATGCTAAAACACCTTTCATTGATAGTTTGTACAAAAACTATCCAAACGCAACACTATTAACTCATGGTATGAACGTTGGTTTGCCAGATGGGCAAATGGGAAATAGTGAGGTTGGTCATATGAATTTAGGTGCCGGAAGAATTGTATATCAAGATTTAGCTAAAATTAACCTTGCCATTAAAAACAATACTTTAAAAGACGAACAAATTTTAAAAGATGCTTTTACCTATGCAAAAAACAATAATAAAAGTGTTCACTTTTTAGGACTCGTATCTGATGGCGGTGTACATTCACACAGCAATCATTTAAAAGGATTAATATCTGCTGCTGATGAATTTGGATTAACACGCACATATATACATGCATTTACTGACGGTAGAGATGTAGACCCTAAATCAGGAATTGATCATATTACTAATTTACAAGACAGTTTAAAAAATTCAAACGCAAAATTAGCTTCAGTAATAGGACGCTATTATGCAATGGATAGAGATAAGCGATGGGAACGCGTTGCCAAAGCTTACAACTTACTTGTTAACGGAGAAGGAATTGCAACTGAAGACATTAATAAGAGTATTCAGGAAAGTTATACCAATGGTATTACTGATGAATTTATAAATCCTCATGTTGTCACAAAAAATGGGCAGAAAATAGCTACTATAGAAAATGATGACGTCGTTATTTTCTTTAATTTCAGAACAGACAGAGGTCGTCAATTAACAAATGTCCTAACGCAAGAAGATTTTCCTGAATATGGAATGAAAAAATTAAACTTGCATTATACCACAATGACTAATTATGACGAGTCATTTAAAAAAATTAATGTCGTTTTTAACAAAGAAAACATTAAAGATACTTTAGGAGAAGTTCTATCTAAAAACGGGAAAACTCAAATTAGAATTGCTGAAACAGAAAAATATCCTCACGTAACATTTTTCTTTAACGGTGGTCGTGAAGAACCATTTGAAAACGAAAAAAGAATTCTTTGCCCATCTCCAAAGGTAGCTACATATGATATGCAACCAGAAATGAGCTCACACGACATTGCTAAAGCAATTGTGCCTAAAATCAATAGACAAGACACTGATTTTATATGCTTAAATTTTGCAAACCCTGACATGGTTGGTCATACAGGAAGTATGGAAGCAGCCATTAAATCATGTGAAGCTACAGACTTTTGTACTCAGCAAGTTATTGAAGCCGCTCTAAAAAATGATTATACGACAATAGTTATTGCCGATCATGGAAATTGTGAAAAAATGTTTAATGAAGATGGTAGTCCAAATACGGCACACACCACCAATCCTGTGCCTATCATAGTTGTTGATAAGGATATCACTGCAGTGAAACATGGTGTTTTAGGAAACATTGCGCCTACGGTATTAAAATTACTTGGCATAAACCAGCCAGAATCAATGACTCAAAAACCATTGATATAAACAATATTTTGTACATTTCACAGAAATTTCAACTATCTATAAATGACTGATAAACTTATCATAGCTGTAGACTTTGACGGTACAATAGTAACTGATGCGTATCCGAAAATTGGAAAACCGCAACTCTTTGCTTTTGAAACCTTGAAACGTTTACAAAATGATGGACATCGTTTAATTTTATGGACCTACAGATGTGGTAATAAATTAAATGAAGCTGTTGCTTTTTGTAAAGAAAATGGAGTTGAATTTTATGCGGTTAACAATAGCTTTCCGAATGAAGAATTTGTAGGAAAAGAAAGTAGGAAAATAGCCGCCGATTTATTCATTGACGATAGAAATATTGGAGGATTCATAGGTTGGGGAGAAGTATATCAGAAATTAACAAAAGAAGAAGCTCCTAGTTTAAAAAGGAAGCGAAAAAGTATATTTTCATTTTTAAAATTTACAAATGATTAAATTAAAATCTAGAGAAGAGATAGAGTTAATGCGCGAAAGTGCTTTAATAGTTTCAAAAACATTAGGCATTTTAGCATCTGAAATAAAACCTGGAGTTACCACTTTATATTTAGATAAATTAGCAGAAGAACACATTAGAGACTTAGGTGCAGTTCCTGGTTTTTTAGGTTTGTATGATTTCCCAAACACATTATGTATATCACCAAATGCACAAGTTGTTCATGGTATGCCTAACAACACTCCTATTGAAGACGGCGATATACTTTCAGTAGATTGTGGAGCTATTCTAAATGGTTATTACGGTGATCATGCCTATACATTTGAAGTTGGTGACGTTGCTCCTGAAACTAAAAAGCTATTACAAGTTACCAAAGAAAGCCTGTATGTAGGTATCAGAGAGTTTAAAGAAAATAATCGTGTTGGCGATGTTGGTTTTGCTATTCAAAAATATTGTGAAGACCATGGTTATGGAGTTGTACGTGAACTAGTAGGTCATGGTTTAGGAAAAAAGATGCATGAAGATCCACAAATGCCTAACTACGGAAAACGTGGTAGAGGAAAAAAGTTTAAAGAAGGGTTGGTTGTTGCCATAGAGCCTATGATTAACTTAGGAACTCATCGTATTCAACAACTTAGAGATGGCTGGACTATTTTAACAGAAGACAGAAAACCATCTGCGCACTTTGAGCATGACGTTGCAATAGTTGACGGAAAACCTCAATTACTTTCAACTTTTGATTATGTATATGAAGCTTTAGGCATAACAAGTACTGAAGAAGATGAATTCAGAAAGAAATAAACCTTTGTGAAGCGATTTTTTAAACTTATACTAAACACTATTCCTAGACCGCTACTTATCCGATTAAGCTACGTAGCGCGTCCGGTAATTGCCCTGCTTTTAAAAGGACAAACTTACACAGATCCCATTGACGGGAAATCTTTTAAATCCTTTTTACCATATGGTTACGGCAAGCAACGCAACAATGTGTTATCACCTTCTACCTTATCTTTAGAACGACACC
>CAJXHW010000248.1 GCA_913054565.1 uncultured Kordia sp.
AATTTCTTTATCATATAATTGATTTCTTAAGACTTACTTTCTTCGTTTTTTAGGCGAAATAATGAAATGCTTAAAATTTCAGTCGGCAAAGATATTATATTTTTTGGAACATGAAAGATAAAACTATTTTTTCTTAAATAAAAGAAAATCAGCTATTTAATGAATTTTAGCCACCCATTTACGATACGCCTCAGCATTCCTATTGTGCTGAGCTAAAGTTTTAGCAAACTGATGATAGCCCATTTTTTTCGTATTAGCTACAAAGTAAAAATACCCATGTTTTTCATAATTCAACACCGCATCGATAGCTGATATATCAGGCATTGTTATTGGACCTGGTGGCACACCAACATGCACATAAGTATTATACTCAGAGTTTAATTTTAAATGCTCAAACAAAACCCTTTTTAACTGCACACCAGTAGCTGCTTTTACAGCATAAACAACTGTTGGATCTGCTTGTAGTAACATTTTTTTATTAATTCTATTCATATATACACCAGCAACACGAGGACGTTCATCTATTTTCACAGTTTCTTTTTGAACTATTGCAGCTAAAGATATTACCTCATCTTTAGTCAAACCTATTTGTTTTGCTTTTGACAATCGTTCTGCTGACCAAAACCTTTTATACTCTTTAAGCATTCTATTTCTAAACTCATCGGCTGAGGTATTCCAAAAGAACTCATAACTGTTAGCTATATACATTCCCAATGCAGTTTTAGGGTTAAATCCAGCCTCCTTTAAAAAAGCTACATCATTAAAAGCCTTTACCAATGTTGTGCTGTCAGCTTCAATTTGTTTTGCCACCCTACCTGCTAAACTCTCTAACGACTCTTGATTATTGAATGACAATTTAATTGGCAAATTGTTAACGCGTAGCGAGTTTACCAAATCATTATTATTCATTCCTTTTTTAAGCTCATATTTTCCTGGCTTTATATTTGAACTATATTTTTTTTTATGTGCTACTGTTTTAAATGTTTCTACATCTTTAAGTAATGGCTCTAAATCTAAAACCACCTCATCAAAAGTTGCGTTAGTAGCAATAAAAACTGTAGCTTTTTCATTTTCAAAAGCTGTATTAGGCACAAAAATAGCGTTATACACATTGTACGCAAAAATTGCACAAACTACTAGACCCAATAACGAAATAATTATTAATATTTTTTTAATGTACATCTTTTATTAATTGAAATAAATATTCATTTTTATATTGATTCCCTTCAAGAATCCAATCTTTTTTTACCCCAGATTTTAAAAACCCTAAGCTTTCAAACAACTTTATACTTATATGATTATCCTCTAATACATTCGCGTAAATTTGGTGCACATACAAATTAGTAAACACATACTTAATTAGTAGTTCTAGCGCTTCACGACCATACTTTTTACCGCGGGCTTGACCTAATACTAAAACTCCCAAACCAACTTTATCGTTTTTAGGATCAAAATCAAATAAGTCTACAAAACCAACAGCTTCATTATCATTAGTAACAATTACCAGTCGTAATTGTTTTACCTCATAAATATCTTTATGACAGTTTTCTAAGTACTGCTTAATTAAAAAACGTGAATAAGGTGTTTGTGTTTGACTCACTTCCCAAACCGACTCATCATTTTCTATCGCATAGATTAACTCTAAATCTTCAGGCTCTAAAGCTCTTAAATAAATCCGTTCTCCTTTTAAAGTTACCATGTTAACTCTCCTTTAAATACTTTTTTTGCCATTCCTGTTAAAAAGACATTAGTATAAGTCCCTTGATTTTCTGTGAATGAAACGCTCAAATCACCTCCTTCAACTTGAAGTTTAATATTAGTTTCTGTAGTTTCTTTTAAATAATTCATTGCAATAGCCACTGCGGTAGCTCCCGTACCACATGCTAGAGTTTCATCTTCAACACCTCTTTCATAGGTTCGCATTCTAAAAGAAACGTCATTAATTTTTTTTACAAAATTAACATTACTTCCCGCATCACCATACACGCGATTTCTAATACCTCTTCCTATTGTTTTAATATCAAAACTTGAAATATCATCTTCAAACTGCACGTGATGTGGCGATCCTGTATCTAAAAAAACATAATCCTTAGCTTTTAAAATTTCTGAAACATCATTCATTTGTAAACTAACCACTTCATTTTCAATTGTTGCGTAATGCACTCCATCAACTGCTTCAAAAGTAGTTTTATTATCAATAACACTCAGGGATTTAGCAAAAGCCACTATACAACGCCCGCCATTACCACACATGGTTCCCTCATTACCATCTGCATTAAAGTAAACCATTTTAAAATCTGAAAAATCGCTATTTTCTAATAAAATTAACCCATCTGCACCTACACCAAAGCGTCTATCGCATAAAAAATTAATCAGTTTTTTATTTGTTTTAGAAATCACTTGTTTGCGATTATCAATCATTACAAAATCATTACCAGTTCCTTGGTATTTATAAAATGTACCCATTTGAAAAAATATAATCACAAATGTAAGCATAATGCCATGAATGATGGAAAAAAAATTAAACAGCAAAATTATACGCTCACTAAAAGAGTGTTAATATTTTTTTAAAGTCACGTTAAGAGCATGTTAAAGCAGTTTTATATTTAAAGAAATCAAATAACTTTACTAAAAAAACACCCTAAATAGAATTTAAACTATGAAAGAAATAGCAAAAATCACACTTTTTTCAGCACTTGGAGGTCTATTAACTTTAGGTGCTTACACAACATTTTTTGAAGTCAACAAATCAACTGAATTAAACAAAACTGAAACCACACCTCAGTTTACTTTACCGGTAGCTTATAACTCTGGTGCGCTAAATGCTTCAGCAGAAAACAGTGATTTTACTTTAGCAGCCGAAAAAACAGTTCATGCAGTAGTGCATGTTACTAACACCACTACCTATATTCAACCCAGAAGTATTTTTGACTACTACAACAGAAAGGGAGAACAAATACAAAAAGGATCAACTGGTTCTGGAGTGGTTATTTCTGAAGACGGTTATATAGTAACCAACAACCATGTTATTGATAATGCTGACAAGCTAACTGTAACACTAAACAATCAAAAATCTTATAAAGCTCGTGTTATAGGTTTTGACAAAAAGACAGATATTGCTCTTTTAAAAATTGACGCAAAAGAAAAACTAGACTACATTCCATTTGGAGACTCAAATAACATTAAAATTGGCGAATGGGTTTTAGCTGTTGGTAACCCTTACAACTTAACATCTACAGTAACCGCAGGAATTATAAGTGCAAAATCAAGAGATTTAGATGGTGATCAAAACATTCAATCTTTTTTACAGACAGACGCTGTAGTAAACCCTGGAAATTCTGGAGGGGCCTTGGTAAATACTCGTGGTGAATTGATTGGTATAAATACTGCAATATCATCAAGAACTGGATCATACATAGGTTATTCGTTTGCAGTACCTTCAAATACAACTCAAAAAATTGTTCAGGATATATTAGAATACGGTAACGTACAACAAGCTATTTTAGGAGTTTCTGGTTACGGACTTAATAACGGTATTGCCAACAAGCTAGAACTTAAAGAAACTGAGGGCTATTACATTTCTGAAATAGAACCTAATTCTGGCGCAGAAAAAGCTGGACTTAAAACTGGTGATATCATCAAAAAAATTGATCAGAACAAAATATCTAAATCATCCGATTTAACAGGATACCTTAGCACTAAAAGACCAAACGAGACTATAGTCGTTGAGGTTACGAGAAATGGTAATCAAAAAACTATTTCAGATCGGAAGAGCACACGTCTGAACTCCTGTCACCG
>CAJXHW010000249.1 GCA_913054565.1 uncultured Kordia sp.
AATGTTTTTTAACATTATTACTTTCACTCTCATTATCAGGCAATTTAACCCACCATCTATGACTCAACAAACTTTCGTAAAACACAAAATCATAATCTTGTGAAGGGACTATATATTTTTTATAGCTTGATTCTGCTGTTAATGACGGCTCTATAATTTTACAATTTGCGCCCTCAATAAAATACCACAACATTTGTGCTGTAAGCATAATTCCTGATGCTGACATTTTATTATTTAACTCAAAAAGACCAAAACTTGAAACCGAATTACTCACTCCAGCATATCTAGCAATAGCACAAGCTTCTTTACCATCAAATCCATTTGGAGACCTATAACTCGATTCAGTTGAAATTTCCGAAGCTTGTATTGCGGTCATATCAAAACTAACCACATCTGCATCACGTGTAATTGGCTCTATGACACTAATGTCATTTGACACCTCACCTAACCTATAGGCTTCAAAATACAATTTTTCTAATAAATCTATTTCTTCCTGAGAGTTGTAATAGGTTTGAAACCCTATGTTTGAAAAATTTATCAAATTATTAGGCTCTTCAACAATAATACTATTCATGTAGTTATTGTTCTTAATACCCTCTGTAGGATCTTTCAAATCAAACTTTGCATCAACACAAACCAAATTCACCATTTGATCTAAATTATCATACGCTCGATACATTGCATATGTCAAATCATGAGACCCGCCTAAAACTACTGGCGTTGCACCCATTTTAACAACTATCTCTACAACTTTTTTCAATGCAAAATACGTATCTGAAACTGCTTGCCCAGGCAAAATATCTCCAATATCTACTATTTTTGTACCCCAGTTACCTGGAAATAACTCTGCAAATGATTTTCTAACAGTATCAAAAGAAAGTGCTTCTCCTAAATAATTAATATCATTCCTGTTTTCTTTAACACCAACAACCACAACCGCACCTTTTTCTATTTCCGGAAACTCCTCTCCTTTTCTATAATAGGTTACAGCCATACCTAAAGATTGTTTGTCTTGCAGTTTTGCATGAGCAATAACTTCTTCAGAAACCGGCGACAGAAAATCTATAATCATTATTTTTTAGTAGTTTTTTTCTTAGTAGTCTTTTTAGCAGTTGCTTTCTTTGTTACAACCTTTTTCTTTGCCACTTTCTTTTTGGGTTTTTTAGCTTCAATTAAATTTTGTGCTTCTTCTAATGTTATTTTAGAAACATCAACAGTTTTAGCCAACTCAACCTTTATTTTTCCTTGAATTACGTTATGACGTCCCCAACGTGCTTTTTCAATCCTAATCCCTTCTTCTTCCCAATTAACAATTAACTTGTCTATTTCTTTTTGTTTTTTAACTTCAATAAGTTCCTCTAAATCTGCAATTGACAAATTATCGTAATCGTATTTTTTATTGACATTGATAAAAATTCCATTCCATTTAATAAACGGACCAAAACGACCAACACCTTTAGTAACCTCATGCCCTTCATAATGATGAATAGGTGCATCAGCTTTTTTCTTCTCTTCTATCAATTCTATTGCACGATCCATATCAACATCTAAAGCATTTTCACCTTTTGCTAAAGACACGTATTTTGCACCGAATTTAATATATGGTCCAAAACGACCATTACTCACTATCACCTCTTCACCATCATAATCACCTAATGTTTTTGGCAACTTAAACAAATCCATTGCCTCCTCAAAAGTGATAGTTGCTAAACTTTGGTCTTCTGTTAGACTAGCAAACAATGGTTTTTCTTCATCTTCCACAACACCTATCTGAACCATGGCTCCAAAACGCCCTAAACGCACACTTACACGACGCCCTGATTCTGGGTGCACACCCAAAATGCGCTCACCATTACCTCTTTCTGCGTTCTCTTGCACATCTATAACTTGTGGATGAAACTCAGTATAAAAATCTTTCATCATTACTTTCCAGTCTTTATCACCAGAAGCAATCAAATCAAAGGTAGCCTCTACATTAGCTGTAAAGTTATAGTCTAATACATTTTCAAAATTTGCTACAAGAAAGTCATTTACAATCATACCCACATCTGTAGGAACTAACTTTCCTTTATCCGCACCAACTTTTTCAGTCAGTTGTTTGTCATCAATTTTATTTGACTCTAATAGTAATTGGCAATACTGACGCTCAACACCATCAATTTGACCTTTTTCTACATAGTTTCTATTTTGAATTGTAGAAATTGTTGGCGCATATGTTGAAGGACGACCAATACCTAACTCTTCTAAACGCTTTACTAATGACGCCTCGGTAAATCTGTATGGCGGCCTTGTAAAACGTTCTGTAGCTGTCACATAATTATTACTTACAACATCACCAACACTCATTGTTGGCAACATCCCATCTTGTTCTTCATCTTCATCATCATTACCTTCCAAATACACTTTTAGAAAACCTTCAAATTTAACAACTTGTCCGCTTGCAGAAAACTGTTTATCATGTGTTGAGGCTTCTATTTTTACATTTGTATTTTCAAGCTGCGCATCACTCATTTGAGACGCTAGTGTCCGTTTCCAAATCAGATCATATAAACGCGACTGATCTCTTTCCAAATCAGCTGAATGACGACTCATATCCGTTGGCCTAATTGCCTCATGAGCCTCTTGAGCTCCTTTATTTTTATTCGAGAAGTTTCTCGTTTTTGCGTATTCCTTACCGTAGTAATTTTCTATTTCAGTTTTTGCAGCCTCTAAAGCTTCTCCAGACAAATTAACACTATCTGTTCTCATATAAGTTATCAACCCTTGCTCATACAAACGTTGCGCCACTTGCATGGTTCTACTTACCGAAAAGTATAACTTTCTTGAAGCTTCTTGCTGTAATGTTGATGTTGTAAACGGAGCTGCTGGTGATTTCTTTGCTGGTTTCTGAGTTAAGTCGGCCACATTGAAATTAGCATTCTTATTTTGCTCCAAAAACTCTTGAGCTGCTTTTTTAGTTTTAAAATCCTTAGGCAGCCTTGCTTTAAATTTTTTACCATCTAAAGTAGCAAACTCTGCTACTACCTTGTATGATGCTGTTGTTGTAAACGCATCTATTTCACGCTCACGTTCAACAATAAGCCTTACTGATACCGACTGTACTCTACCTGCAGATAAGCCTCTTTTCACCTTTCTCCATAATACCGGAGACAATTCATACCCCACTAACCTATCTAAAACACGCCTTGCTTGTTGCGCATTCACTAAATTGTAATCTATCTCTCTTGGGTTTTCAATTGCTGTTGTTACCGCTTTTTTAGTAATAGAGTTAAAAACAATTCGTTTTGTTTTGTTTTTGTCTAGCTTTAATGTCTCGGCTAAATGCCATGCAATTGCTTCTCCCTCACGATCCTCATCTGAAGCAAGCCAAACAGTTTCTGCTGTTTTTGCTAAAGATTTTAGCTTTTTTACAACAGCCTTTTTATCATCAGAAACAATGTATTTCGGATCAAAATCTCCATCTACATCTACCCCCAATTCTTTTGAAGGCAAATCGGCTATATGCCCATAACTAGACTCTACCTTAAAATCTTTCCCAAGAAATTTTTCAATTGTTTTCGCCTTTGCAGGTGACTCTACTATTACCAAATTCTTTGCCATCAATTCCCTTTTTAGATTTTGCAAAAGTATACCAAATATCCTGATTCATAAAAAAATTCTGCTCTTTCCCTTAAAAACGGGAAGAAAAAAACAGAATTTTCAATGTAAATATTCAAAATTTATCTAATCTATTTCAACTGTGTTTTCATCAAAACCAACAACTTCTTTATATAGATAATAGGTTAGTAAATACAGAT